>JBOHOM010000184.1:0-7205 GCA_050731075.1 Nitrospiraceae bacterium | reverse complement strand
GTGACCACCGCGCGGTGGCCTTGCCGGCACAACCCCATCGCCAGCCCGATGGACGTGGTCGTTTTCCCCTCACCCAGCGGGGTCGGATTGATACCCGTGACCAGCACATACCGCCCTTTCGGCCGGCCGGACAGCCGTTCGAGGGCCGCGAGGGAGACCTTGGCTTTCAGTCGCCCGTACGGGATCTATTCCTCATCGCGGAGCCCCAGCTCCTGCCCGACCTGCCTGATGGGCCGGGGCGTCATCGAGCGAGCGACATCGAGATCACTCACGGGTTCCCTGCATGTCGTGGTTCCGTGGAAAGGGACACGCCATTTTGGACGCGCCGTACCAGGCGGCAGGCAGCAGTCTGGAGAGGGCTCTGCCGACAGGCCGTGGCCATGGGTCGGAGGGGAGGAGCGGCGGTTCGTGTGTGAGCGGTCAAGGGGGACAATCGCCTGCGAGGCACGGAAGGGAAGCCAGAGCTAGTTCAGGATATAGAATTGCGGATTCACCGCGCGTTGATTGACCTTCACCAGGTAGTGGAGGTGGGGACCTGTCGAGAACCCGGTGCTGCCGAGGAGCCCGATCACTTCCCCGCGTTTCACCTTCTGTCCTTTCTTCACCAGGACTTTTGCCAGATGGCCGTACTGGGTCTGGATCCCGTACCCGTGGTCGATGTTGATGATGTTCCCCATCTTGGCGTCGAACCCGACCGCTGCGACCGTGCCCCCTGCCGGCGCCTGGATGGGGGTATTCGGCGCAGCGCCGATATCAATCCCATCGTGCAGAGCTTCCTCGCCGGTGAACGGCGAGATCCTGGGGCCGAAGTGGGACGTCACCCAGCCTCTCACGGGCCAGACGGAAGGAGTGGAGGCCCATCGCGTCCGGCGTTCATTCGCCGCCATGGTCAGTTCTTCGAGGGTGCGCTCCTGGAAGACGGTCTCCGTCTGTAACTGCTCCAGTTCATGCTGCACCTGGAAGGCCAGGTCCTGATCCTTATATTCAGTCTGCTCGGCCTCTGAGCGCCTCCCGTCCGGGTCCCTCGCGCCTTCCTGCGAGGTTCCCAACGCGCCTCCGGTCTCTCCTTCAAGGAGAGGCCTCTCTCCTCCGCCCCGGCCGTTCAGCAAGTCCTCAGCCTTCTCGGGCTGGATCCCCAGCATCACCCGCAGCTTCTTGTTGATCTCCTGCATCGCCAGGAGCCGCTGCTTCAAGTCCCGCACCGCGTTCGCGAAGCCCGTCGTTTGCTCGCGTGCGTTCACGATCTCGACACGCAGCGCGTTCAACTCCCACATGTCGCCGGTTCGTATGACGTACTGGGAGATGAACAGCAACTCGACCAGGAGCAAACAGGCCCCGACGATCATCGCTCTGCGCACGAAGGTCCGCGAGAAACTAAACCTCAACGGCTTCGACGTGGCGCCCCTGAAGACGACGATCGTATACGAATCCTTCGCTTCCCTCATGATCTCACTCCTCAGGCAACCCGGCCCGGTTCTCTAAAGACACAAGTGTAGCCGAAGCTCGTCAATGGGTCAATGGGTTTTATCGGGCGTCGTATGAAATTCGTAAGAATCACTTCCGCTTACGAGTCACATCCCTGATCCAGGCGAGATAGTCGGGGGACCCTCTCGTGATGGGCAAGGCGATGATTTCGGGGACGCGGTAGCTGTGGAGTGTTTTGATCGTCGCCGCCAATTCCTCGAACAGGTCCGCCCGAGACTTGAGCACCATCAAGGATTCCTGCTCTTCCGAGACCTTTCCCTCCCAACTGAAGATCGAACGGATGCGGGGCAAGACGTTCGCGCAGGCAGCGAGCTTGGCTTCGACCAGGGCACGACCGATCCGGGCCGCTTCTTCTTCCGAAGACGTGGTCACGAGCACCACGATCTCGACCGTCGGATCAGGCATGCGAAAGTTCCGGTCCTTCGACGTCCACGTCCTGACAGGCGGTCAAGACATGGCCCGCCAGACCGAATTCCGTCCTCCGCTCCTCTTGCCTCCGATCTCCCATCCTCCGATCCCCCAACCTCCGATCCTGCTTCCTCTGATCCTGCTTCCTCTCCTCGTCCTTCCTCCGATCCTCCCTCCTCCGTTCCTCCCTCCTGCGCTCCTCCTCGATCTCGAAGAGGAACAAGCCCTCATCGTCCAGCTGCGCCACGGCGGCCTCGCGCCCATCGGACTCTACGCGTCCGGCCTTCAACACCCCGAACTGATCCCGAGCCAGGTAGTGAAACGACGGCATTGCCCTGCCCTCCTTTCTGTTGGAAGACCTCAAGCAGAGCAGTAGCAACATCCGTGCCTCACAGCGATGCCAAAATAGCCTAAAGAATACATAAAATTCAACTAGTTGTGTGATGAATCGAAAAATCAGCAGCTTCCACGAAACCTACTCAAGTCCCCGTGCGTTCAAAATTGTCCGAAACTATTGCTAATCTGTTCAGTCCGCCCTCCTTGCAGAGGGCAGTTCCCGCAGCGTCTGCGTCCCGGCAGACCCCGCCTCGACGTGGCGATGCGCTTGGGTCGGAGGCTGGCCGATCTCCGTTGACAGGCTCCAAATCGTGGGCTTATGATGCGTGCTCGTCAAGGAGGTACCGCCATGGGTTTTACGATTACGCCCCGGGAGCTCAAGGATCGTCTGGACAAGGGAGACCACATTTTTATCCTTGACGTACGGGAGCCCTGGGAATTCTCACTGGCGAAGATCGAAGGGGCTGTGCTGATTCCTCTGGGCAGCCTCCCGCAATCGCTCGACAAGCTGGACCGCAACGTCGAGATTGTCGCCCACTGCCACCATGGGATGCGGAGCGCCGACGCCGCGGGATTTCTGCTCCAGCAGGGGTTCACGAACGTGAAGAACCTCGTGGGGGGCATCGACGCCTGGTCGGTTCAAATCGATCCGACGGTCCCCCGCTATCGCGGCTGACCCGCAAGCTGCCGCGGCCTGCCCGCGGCCGCGATTCATGACCCCAATCAGCTCGCCCGCTCTCGAAAGAACTCGACGGTTCGTCTGAGTCCCTCCCGCAGGGGCACTTTCGGTTCCCACCCCAATTCCTGACGAAGCCTGCTGATATCCACGACGCTTCGGGCCTGCTCCCCTTTCTTGGCAGGTCCATGCAGTTCTTTGCAGCCGGCGTTCGTCAGCTCGACGAGGAGGCGGAACAGGTCGTTGATGCTGGTTTCTTCCGCCGTGCCCACGTTATAGACGCCCTGCACCTCTTTCCCTATCACGGCGAGGTTGGCTTCCACCACATCGTCCACGAACACGAAGTCTCGGGTCTGGCGGCCGTTTCCGTTGATGATCGGTTGCTCGCCTGCCAACATCTTCCCCGTAAAAATCGCGACGACCCCGGCTTCCCCCTCGGGGTCCTGACGGGGTCCGTAGACATTGCTGTAGCGAAGAATCACATGCTGAATCCCGCTGACCCGCTGGTAGTACGCCAGGTACTGTTCCCCGTTCAGCTTGCTGATGCCGTAGGGCGAGAGTGGGCGGAACGGGTGAGATTCGGGGGCTGGAAAGACGTCCTGCTCTCCATAGATCGCGCCCCCCGAAGAGGCAAAAATCACTTTCCTGGTTCCATATTTGACGGCCTGCTCCAGAAGGTTCAACGTCCCGAGAATATTCACCTGTGCGTCGAAGATGGGATCCTGGACCGAACGGCGCAGGTCCACCTGGGCCGCCAGGTGCATCACCAGCAGCGGCCGTTCCCTGTTGAACACCCGTTCCAGGCGAGAACTCTGAATGTCCTGTTTGTAGAACCGCGCCTCCTTGTTCAGATTCCGGCGCTTGCCGGTCAAGAGATTATCCACCACCACCACCTCGTGTCCTTCCTGGATAAGACGGTCCACGAGATGCGACCCGATAAATCCTGCCCCTCCCGTGACAAGAACTTTCATGCAACCCTCACGCTGAACGATTCCACGAATCCCACGAGCCCGGCCCTCAAGGGACCCTTGCCGTCGGCCGCCTCAGCCCTTGGCGGACCGACGCAACCCGACGAGCACTTCCCGGTTGCCCTTCTGGCCGGGCACCGGCGAATCCAACACACCCACGCACTGGAGACCCAACTCGGCGGCACAGGCGAGGACCTTGTCGGTCACCGCACGGCGTTGGGCATCGTCCCGCACGATCCCTCCGCGACCCACCCGCCCGCGTCCGACCTCGAACTGAGGCTTCACCAGGGCAATCACCGGGGCGTCCTCCGCGAGAAAGCGCAGCACGCACGGCAGCACGAGGGTCAGCGAGATGAAGGACACATCGATGACCGCCAAGTCAACGCGTTCAGGCACGGACGACCGGTCAAGGTGCCGGATATTCCGGCGTTCCAGCACGACGACTCGGGGATCCCGCCGCAGCCTCCAGTCGAGTTGCCCGTATCCGACATCCACCGCATAGACCCGGCGAGCCCCGCGCTGGAGCAGACAATCCGTAAACCCGCCGGTCGACGCGCCGACGTCCAGCGCGACCAGCCCGCTCGGATCGACCCCGAAGGCCACGAGCGCCGCCTCGAGCTTTCCGCCGCTTCGGCTCACGAACGGCGCCGCGCGCGGGGTGACCTCGATCTTCGCCTCCGCGGACACGCGCTTCCCCTGCTTGTCCGCCAGCACCCCATCCACGCTCACGGCGCCGGCCAGGATCAGCCGGCTGGCCTGTTCGCGACTCTCGGCCAATCCGCGGGCCACCAGCGTGCAATCCAACCGTTCACGCATCGAGGGCGCCTTCTGGGCCATGGAAAACCGGAAAGAAGCAGGGACCGATGCGAGTGCAGCCAGTGGAATCGTGGAGGCTCAACGGGAAGAGGACGAGCCGTTGGCATCTTCGGCGTCCGGGGTGTAGGCGCGAAGCCGCTTCTTCCCTTCCTTATCCTGGATCAGAATCTCGACTTTCCGTTCCGCGTCATCGAGCATCTTCAGACACGTTTTCGACAGCCTGATCCCTTCCTCGAAGATCTTCAGCGATTCGTCGAGCGGCAGATCCCCTTTTTCCAGTTCCGAAACGATCGTTTCGAGCCTGGCCATCGCATTCTCAAATTTCAACGCCGCCACCGGGACCTCCTCTTCGTGCGTCACGCGGACGCTATTATACCCCGGCACCCGAGGAGGTCAAGCTCTCACGGATCCGACACAATCTTGCGCACGTCGCAGAGCAGTTGGCCCTCCGCCAGCCTCGCACGCACTTCATCCCCCACGGAGACGTCCCGCGCGCGTTTGACGATCGCGCCCCCGGGAACGGTCTGCACGATGCTGTACCCTCGGGCCAGAATGGCCAGCGGGCTCAGGCTGTCCAGCGTGGCGGCGAACGACCGCACCATTTGACGCCTGAACGTCAGCACGGCACGGATCCGCTGCTCCATCCGTTTCAAGAGCTGAGGTGCCAGGACCAAGGCCCGTTTGAGCCGGGCCAGGGGGCTGTACATCCCCACGCCATGTCGGTAAGTCATCAGACGCTGCTGCAGGGTCACGAGCGACTCCTTCACCGACGACCCGAGTCGGCCGGCCAGGTCATCCAGATGCTGCGCATGGCGCTGGAGCCGCAGCATCAGGCCCGGCAGGGCCGCGGACCCATCCTGAGCTCGATGCCGGGCCAGGGTGAGCTGCATCTGGATCGCCCGCTCCTGGCGCACGCCCGCGTCCACCAGAGTCCGGACCAGATCGTCGAGGACCGGTGCGACCGCCTCGGCCGCCGCCGACGGCGTCGGCGCGCGGTAGTCCGCCGCAAAATCCGCCAACGTGAAATCGATCTCATGACCGACCGCCGACACCACCGGCACCGCCGAGTCGGCGATCGCCCGCACCACGACCTCTTCGTTGAAGCACCAGAGATCCTCCAGCGAGCCGCCTCCTCGTCCGACGATCATCACGTCCACCGCGCCGGACGCGCCGAGGGCCCGAATCGCATCCGCGATCCGCGGGGCCGCCCCCTCGCCCTGGACGGGGACCGGGTAGATCAACACACCCAGGATCGGGCACCGCCGCCGCAGCACGGTCAGGATATCGTGGATGGCCGCCCCCGACTCGGAGGTGACGAGGCCGACCCGGCGCGGGAGAAACGGCAGCGGCCGTTTCCTGGACTGATCGAACAGACCCTCCCGGGCCAGCTTCTCTTTCAACTGCTCGAACGCGATCTGGAGCGCGCCGATCCCTTTGGGCTCCAGGTAGTCGAGCACCACCTGATACTCGCCACGAGGCTCGTAGACCGTCAGGCGCCCCCGGACGATCACCTGGAGGCCCTCTTGCAGGGCGAACCGAAGACGCTGCGCTCCCGCCCTGAACAGCACCGCTCTGATCTGGCTGCTTTGATCCTTGAGGGTGAAGTACAGATGCCCCGAGGACGGGGTTCGCAGGTTGGACACTTCGCCCTCCACCCAGATGTCGGGGAACGACTGTTCCAGTCGGTCCCTGACCAGGAGGGTCAGCTCGGAAACGGTGAGAATCTGTCGCGGGTGCGTGCCCACAAGTCTTCAGGAGTCTGAAGGAATGGGGAGGCAGGAGCGGCCTCCCGGCAGAGATCAGTCCGGAATCCGGAAACGCTGAATGCTGATGGCCTTCCCGACCGCGCCATCCAGCTCCAGGAGCACGGCGCTCAGCACCGCCGGCCCGGAGGCGACCTCGAAGCGACGGGGCATCCCCGTCAGAAACTTCTCGATGGCGATTTCCTTCTTGATCCCGATCACGGAATGGATCGGTCCCGTCATCCCGATATCGGTGATGTACGCGGTGCCTTTGGGAAGAATCTGCTCGTCCGCGGTCTGGACGTGCGTATGGGTCCCGACGACCGCCGCCACCTCTCCGTCCAGGAAATGGCCCATCGCCATCTTCTCCGACGTGGCCTCCGCATGCATGTCCACGATGATGGCGCGGGTTTCCGTCTTGAGCCGCGCGACCTCACGGCGGGCCACCTGGAATGGACAGTCCAACGTCGGCATATAGGCCCGCCCCATGACCTGGAGGACACCGAGACGTTCTCCGCCCGGTGTTTCCACCACGATGCTGCCCCGCCCCGGCACGCCGTCGGGATAATTCGCCGGTCGCAGCAGACGGGGCTCCTGCCGGAAGAAGTCGAGGACCTCCTTCTTGTCCCAGGCGTGGTTGCCGGTCGTGATGACCGAGAGCCCCATCTCATACAGTTCATGGGCCAGCTCCGGCGTGATCCCGAACCCCCCCGCCACGTTTTCCCCGTTCCCGATCACCAGATCCACGGCGTGCTGGGCCACGACCTTGTGAAG
>JBOHOM010000183.1:0-17415 GCA_050731075.1 Nitrospiraceae bacterium | reverse complement strand
GTCATGGGTTCCGGGCGGCCCACCACCTGCCGGACCCTGGCGCTCACCTCATTGACCGTAATCCGATCGAGGCAGTCCCAGTAGGGACAGGCTTCGTAGATGCACTTCTCGCAGGTCGGGACGTCCGGTCTCAGCACGATCCCACTCCCCAACGGCCTCCAGCGGATCGGCAGATTGTTCCGCCGGGGATCGAACAGGCTCACGGTGGCGACCCCCAAGGCCGCTGCAAGGTGAGCGGGACCCGTCGCCCCCGAGACCACCGCTTGACAGGTGCCGATCACGGCCATCAGCTCACGCACCGTCAAGCGGTTCATCAGATCCAACATCCCCTTCCCCAGGGATCCTGCTCCCGGCGCCTCATCAAAAAAACGCTCACGCTCGGCGGCGCTCCCCGTGAAGATCACCCCGCATCCCTCGTGAGCGAGCTGATGCGCGAGGTCCCAATAATGCCCGCCCTGCCAGCGACGAGCGGCGAATCCTCCCGGGTGCAGAACGGCGCGGGGCGACGGCACCTCGCTCAGCGTCGCCCGGGCCCATTGCCGCTCGGCGTCAGTCACCACCAATGCCGGCCGTTGGGGCGTCCCGGGCTCCAGCCCGAGCCCGGTCAGCAGTCCGAGGTTGTACTCGCTCTCATGCTTTGAGAAATCGCTCCGGTGCTGATACACGCGCCGATTGGCCAGCGGACTGTACCAGCGATAACCGGTCGCCACGCGAAGCGGTACGCGGGCCACGAACGCCGCGAGCATCAGGCGGCGGAACGGTTTCAGAAACAGAGCCGCGTCGAACCCTTGCCGGAACAGCGCCACCAGCTCTCCGAAGCGTTCCTGACCGCTGACCGTGAGCACCTCATCCACGTGGGGGTGCTGTGCCAGAACGGGCGCCGCGGTCTCGCTGGAGAGAAAGACAATCCGCGCCTCGGGCATCAGCCGGCGGAGAGCCGACGCCACGGGCAGACACAGGATCTCGTCGCCGATCCCATCGGGTCTAACGAGCAGAATCTTCATAGGCTTAGGCTCAGGTTAAGGTTGAGCAAAAAGTTTGGGCCCCTGTCTTGCCTGAGCCTTAACCTCGACCTTGACCTTCAGGAGATCGCGCACCGCCTCAATCACCTTGTCGGGAGAAATAGTCTTCAGACACTCCAGGTACACCGTGTTCCGACAGGTTCGGCTGAAGCAGGGGCTGCAGGGGACTCCGCTCCTCAATACGCGATGCCCGTTTCCGTAGGGGCCGGTGCGGGTCGGACTGGTCGGACCGAAGAGCGCGACCACCGGGGTCCCCATGGCCGCTGCCACGTGCATAGGACCCGAATCGTTGGTCAACAGGAGCGCGGCCGATTCCAGCAAGGCCGGCAGTAACGCGGGCGTGCTGGCTCCGGCCAGGTCAGCCGGCACGGTCCGCATCAGACCCTTGACAGCCTGTGCCGCAGCCCGATCATCCGGTCCGCCGATCAACACCACCCGCCCCAACCCTTTCTCCTGAAGATGATCCATTGTGGTCGCGAAGAACTCCGGCGGCCACCGCTTGGTCGGCCACCGGGCCGCGACGCTCACCCCGATCCACGGCTCGTGCGCAGACAGGCCATGGCGGCCCAGGAGGACGGCCACCTCCTGCCGGTCGGCCGACAATGGACGGAGTCCGAACTCCGGCGCTCCGCGTGCCGAGGCCCCACACGCGGCCGCGACGAGCAGGTAGCGATCCACCGCATGCATCTCCGTGGTCGGGACCGACACCCGATGGGTGTAAAACAACGGACTGCCCTCCCGGGCGTTGGCGAAACCGATCCTGGTCGGGCAGCCGGCTAACCGCGCCATGGCCCCGCTGCGCAGCAGGCCTTGCAGGTCAACTGCCAGATCGAAGCCGGCCGCACGAAGTCGCGGAATCGCCGACAACCAGCCTGTCACGCCGGACTCGACGGGCCACACCGCATCGAGTCCCTCCACTCGTTCCAAGAGCCCTGCCCATTGCCGCTTCACCAACCACGCGATGTGCGCATGGGGAAACGACTGCCGCAGTGCGGCCAGCGTGGGCAGCGCATGCACGATATCCCCCAGCGAGCTGGGCTTGATGATCAGGATACGGCGGTAGTCGGGCATAACTCTCTTCGTTACGCGTGACGCGTGACGCGTGACGCGTCACCGGTCTCGGATTCATCAAGACGGCGGCAGCCATGTTTCCGGTCCACGGCATACCGGGCGCCGCACGCCTCGCATTTCGCCCGCCCCTTCAGCACGGTGAGTGTGACCCCGCATTCGCACATCCATCCCACCTGGCGAGCTGGATTGCCGACCACCAGCGCATGATCCGCGACGTCTCGGATGACGACCGTGCCTGCTCCCACGAAGGCGTACCGGCCGACCGTCACGCCGCACACGATCGTGCAGTTCGCGCCCAGCGTCGCGTCGTGCCTGATCAACGTCTGCTTGATCTCTGATTTCCTCGGGATCGCACTTCTGGGGTTGATGACGTTGGTGAACACCATCGAAGGGCCGCAAAAGACGAAGTCTTCCAGAGTGACTCCTTCGTAGACCGACACGTTGTTCTGGATCTTGACACGCGTCCCGATCGTCACGTTGGGTCCGATCACCACGTTCTGCCCGATGTTGCAGTCCGCCCCGATCCGGCAGCCGGCATGCACGTGCGAAAAGTGCCAGATCTTGGTGCCCGGCAGGATCTCGCAGGGCTGGTCCACGATCGCAGTGGGATGAACCTGAACCCCCTGGTGGGTTGGCTCGCTCGCTGTCCCCAGCCGCACCGCCGCCCCTTCGCGGTCGAGCGAGAGCTGGCCGGCCTGCAGCACTTCCAGCACACGAAGCGCCTCCCGTCCGTCCGTGTGCGGCTGGATGCGGCGTTCCACACAGTCCAGAAAATGGCGACATTCGTTCGCCAGCGGCTCTTCGGCCGGGATCGGCACCACCTCGGCATCCGCTTTCCGCGCGACCGGCGCGCGGTCAATCCAGTCCACATGATGTGGATACAGGACGAGCTTCTCCTTCGAGAGATCGTCCAGAACCGCCATTTTTTTGTCCCCGACCACCACGAGCTTCTGCTCCTTGAAGGGGTGCAGCCAGCTCACGAACACATGGCCCTTCACCCCGTTGGGAAAGGCCAGCGACGTGATCGTCACGTCAGGGATCCCCTGCTGGAGATAGGTTCCGCCACTGGCCTGAACCGTCGAAGGCATCTGGCCCACCAGCAGGAGGATGGTGGAAATGTCATGGGGCGCGAAACTCCAGAGGATGTTCTCTTCGCGACGAAACTTCCCGATATTCAGCCTGGTGGAATACACGTATTGGACCTTGCCGAGCTCCCCCCGAGCAATCAGCCCGTTCAGAGCGTGCACGGCCGGATGGTACTGCAGGACATGGCCGACCATGAGAATCCGGGAGGCACGCGCAGCCATCTCGACCACCTCACGCCCTTCCGGCAGGGTGAGCGCCAGAGGCTTCTCCACGAACACGTCTTTTCCGGCCTCCACTGCCTGCTTGACCATGGAGGCATGCTGTCCCGCAGGGGTCGCAATCACGACCGCATCGAGCGCCGGATCCTTTAGGAGCGAGGCGAAGGACTCATTCACCACCACCTGGGGATAGGTCTTCGCATGCCGCTTCAGGGTTTCGGGATCATTGTCACAGATCGCGTGCAGGGCGCCGAGAGCCGAGAAGTTCCGGATCAGGTTCGCCCCCCAGGCCCCTCCTCCGATGCAGGCGACTCTTACCATTGCCGACTCTCGGGTAACGACAACTGCCGGTCTTCCATCGTCGCCGCATCCTCCAGGATCCAATCCACCGCCTCCTCCAGTCCGGTCGCCACGCGATCCGGCCGCAGTCCATTCGATTTCAGGAGAGTGAGCGCCTCCTGGCTCGTCGGACCGGTCGTCACCAGGACGCTTCGCGCTCCGATCCTGCGGGCCAACTCCATGTCTCGGTTCTGATCCCCCACCACGTAGGCCCGTGACGGGTCGAGGCCGAGGTCACTCACCGCCCGGTCCACCAGACCGGTCTGGGGCTTCCGGCAGGAGCAGGCATCGTCGGGATGGTGAGGACAATAGTAGATCGCGTCGAGCGACGCGCCACCCGCCTCCAAGAGAGCGCGCAGTCGCGCGTGAATCGCGTCCAGCGCGGCAGTCGTGAACAGTCCGCGGGCGACCCCGGACTGGTTCGTGGTCAGCACGACACGCGCGCCGGCCTGATTCAAGCGAGCGACAGCCTCGACCACGCCGGGAAACAGCTCCAACTCCTCCGGCGTCTTCACATAGCCCGTGTCCCGGTTCAGCGTGCCGTCCCGGTCCATAAAGATGGTCACCCCGTCCAGACGGGTTGTTTGGTTTGTCTGGTTCATGTGGTTTGTCCCGCTTGAACGAGGTACACGAGACGAACCAGACACACTCGACAACTGTTTGACTGCCGCGTCAAACACGTCGTCCACCGAGACCCGCGTCATGCACCGGTGGTCGATCGGGCACTCGCGCAACAGGCAGGGGGAGCACTCAACCGGATGACGCACAATGATGTGCCCGTCCCCCGTCGGAGCGGTCGTTCGTGAATCGGTCGGGCCGAACACGGCCACGACCGGGATGCCGAACGCGGCCGCGATATGCATCGGCCCGGTGTCATTGGTGACGAACAGTCCGCAGCGGCTGATCACCGCCATCAGTTCGCGGAGGGAGGTCTGGCCCGAAAGCAGGACCGGCTTGGCCTGCATCCGCTCGGCGATGGCCCGGCCCAGCGCTTCCTCACCCCGCGCCCCCACGATCACGACCCGCAAGCCCTTCCCCCCATGCTCCCGCACCAGCCGGTCCGCCGTCTCGGCAAAACGTTCCGGCAGCCATCGCTTGGCCATTCCGTAGGTGGAGCCGGGATTGAGTCCCACGACGAGGTCGGTCTCGCCGATGCCGGCTTGGGCGAGCCGGCGGCGCATCGCATCCCGGTCGCTATCCGAGAGAAACAGTCGGGGGGAGCCGGACGGCCCGGCCGCGCCCAGCGGTCGAATGAGTTCCAGGTAATACTCAACTTGATGGATGCCGCGTGCCCGTTCCGGCACCCCGATCGGATCGGTCAGCAGCAAGCTTCTGCCATCGGTCGCGTAGCCGTAACGGCGCGGAATCCTGGCCAGGAAGGCCAACAAGGCCGCTTCGAACGCGTTCTGAAAGAGAACTGCCAGGTCGAACCGCAGACGGTGTAGGGCACGCGCCAGTGCCCACTTGCCGGTGAGTCCGGCATGCTGGCGGCGGCTGTCATAGACCAGAATCCGGTCCAGCCCCGGATGGTTTCCCAGCAACTCCGCGATCGTCGGCTTGACCAGCAACGTGATCTCGGCGGTCGGAAACAGCCCGCGCAGGGCGCTCAGCGCAGGCTCGCACATGACGGCGTCGCCGACCCAGTTGGGTCCCCGCACGACCAGCCGCTTTACTGACTCAATTCGCATCGATGAATTGTAATCCTTGAACGTTGAATTGTGAATCGCTGGGACCACTCTTTGGCAAGACCATAATTATAAATTCACCATTCACAATTCAAAATTGTCCGTGCTGTTCGTTTCCCAGGAGAAGCCCCTCCAACCGCGCTTGTCCTTCCATGATCTCGGTGCGGAGCCGTAGCGCCCAGAGCCGGTCCGTCCGGGAAACCAGCGTCGCCACCTTCACCGCATCCTTCTCGGTCGTCACGATCATGTCCGCACCGCACCGCCCGGCCCGATCTCTGATGAGGCTCAGGTCTTCTTCGGTATAGGCGTGATGATCCGGAAACTCCAGGTCGTCCAGGATCTTCAGCCCCTGGTCGGCCAGCAATGTCCGGAACGACGCGGCATTGCCGATCCCGCTGAAGGCTACCGCCGTGCGCCCCGCCGCAGACGCCACTTCCTCGATCATCCCCGTGACCATGTTCACCAAGGCGTCAGGTATGAACCGGATAAGGATCGGCCGACTGTCGCTCCCGGTCGCCGCTCGGATTGGAGCCAAGAGCGTGCTCGGACCGGTAGCCGCATCGGCTCGCGTCAGGAGCAGCGCGGTCGCGCGGGCCGCTGCTGACAGCGGCTCCCGGAGGCGGCCGGCCGGGAGCAGCGCCTCCAGCCCCGCCGGATCGGAGGCATCGATCAGCAGCAGATCCACGTCGCGATGTAACGCGAGGTGCTGGAAGCCGTCGTCCAGCACGAAACAATCGATCGGAAATCGCTCCAGAACCCATCGGCCAAGGCGGTACCGATCTGCGCCGACCGCGACGACCGCGCCGGGGCATCGCCACGCGATCAGATGCGGCTCATCTCCCGCGTCGGCGGGCCCCTCCAAGATCGTCCGGCCGTCCGAGACCAGCAACTGCGGCGCCCGGCTTCGCCGGCGATAGCCCCGGCTCAGCACCCCGACCCGTTTGCCGCGGGCGAGCAGCCATGCCGCAATCGAGATCACGACCGGAGTCTTTCCGGTTCCCCCGACCGTCAGATTGCCGACGCTCACCACTCGACAGGGCAGCCTGCGCCGGGCCAGCCAGCCCCGCTCGTACAGCGCGGTGCGCGCCCGGACCGCGAGCCCATAGGGCCAGGCCAGCGCCCGAAGCGGCCACCTGAGGAATGGGGACCGCTGATCGCCGCTTCTGGGTGCTCTGAGAACGGGACCAGGCAATGCGCGGGACCTCTCTTGATAGCTGCCCAGAGCCTCGCGCTCACTGAGGTTCATCATGCGCTCGTCACCGCTCAACCTTCGCCATGCCCGCGGCATGGGAGGATTGGCCGATCAGCAGTGTCCCGTCAGGGCGCTCACGGCTTCCCAGCACGCGTCCGATCAGCTCGAGGCTTCGCTCGACCGCCCCCTGGTTTTCGATGACCACCCTCCGGGCCGCCGCACCCACGCGGAGCAGACCCGCTCGGTCCCGAAGGAGCCTGGCCATCTCGGCAGCCAGCTCGACCCCGTCGCCGACCCGTACCGCGCCGCCGGCCCGGATCAGAAGCTCGGCCACCTCCGCGCAATGGTCGGTGTGGGGTCCGAAGAACACGGGCTTGCTCCAGAGCGCCGGCTCCAGGAGATTGTGGCCCCCCACCGGTATCAGCGTCCCGCCCACAAATGAGAGGACCGCATGCTGGTAGACACCCGCCAGCTCCCCTCGCGTGTCCAGGATCACCACTCGAGGAGCCCCGTGTTGAGACGAGGTCGCGCCGAGTTCACGGAATGCGCTCCGACGTAGCGCCGCCAACCCTGTGGACCTCACGACGGCTTCGACTGCCGCCGCTCGTTCAATGTGACGGGGAGCGAGCAGGAGCACCAACGAAGGGAATTCCCGGAGCAGGGTCTGGTAACAGGCCAGGAGTTGCTCCTCTTCCCCCGGGTGGGTGCTTCCGGCCACGACCAATTCTTCATGCTCGGCCAGATTGATCGCTCCACGCGAGAGACTCTCCTGCCGGCCTGTATGGCCGGGCACGGGCTGATCGAATTTGATGTTCCCGGTGCGCAGCACGCGAGTCGGGTCGGCGCCCAGGGCGACCACGCGTTCGGCATCTCGTTCAGACTGCATCAAGCAAAACGTGACGGTCTCGAGCACCCGACGGATGAAGGGCCGGACGAGCTTGTACCCTTTGAACGACTGCGACGACAATCGGCCGTTGACCAGGATGGACGGCACGCCCCGTCGCGAGAGCGCTCTGAGAAGATTCGGCCACAGCTCCGTCTCGACGAAGAGAAAAAGCGTCGGACTCAGCCTTTCCACGACGCGCGAGACGACCCACGGAAAATCCAACGGGGCATAACGGTGTTCGGCCACGCCGGCGAGCCGTTGCTCCACCGCCTCGCGTCCAGTGTCGGTGACCGTCGAGACCACCAGTCGATACTCCGGGTACCGACTGTGGAGCAGGCGGACCAGCGGCACAGCCGCCACCACCTCGCCAAGCGACACGGCGTGCACCCAAATGACGGGGGCGTCCGGTCTGTCTGGTCTGTCTGGTCTATTTGGTCGGAAGAGACCGAATCGACCTGACGGACCAAACGGACTAAACAGACCAAACGGACCGCCTTCAAACCATCCCAATCGCTCAGGGAGACCGGGCCGGCATCGCTTCTTGGCCAGGAGGATCAAGAAGATGAACGGTGAAGCCAGGACCAGAAGGACGTTGTACAGCAAGTACCACATGAGCTTATCGTTTCGTCGGTTTAGTCCGTTTGGTCAGTTTGTCTGTACAACGGACCGAACTGAAATCACTGACCCAACGGACTCAACGCTTCACGGCTTCATCGGCTTCCGCCGTGATCCGGTTCAGGGCCTCCTCAAGCTCGATCCGCTTGGATTCCAGGTCGGCCTCCGTCGCCGCAGGCGAGACCCAGATCGGCTTCCCCCACAGGAACAGTCCCCGGCCGAATGGATACGGCAGCAGGAACCGGTCCCAGCTCACAAAGACTTTTTTTTTGAGCAGCTGAACGTGAGCGGAACGATCGGGAGGCCGGTGGCCTTCGCCAGGTGGATCACCCCGATCTGGACCACCTGCCGCGGGCCCTTGGGCCCGTCCGGTGTGACCACCAGGTCCACGCCTGACTGCCCGAGTTCGATGAGCTGTCTGAGGGCCGCCGCACCGCCGCGGGTCGTGGATCCCCTCACCGAACGGAACCCGAAGCGGGTCACGATCCGGTGGATCAACTCTCCATCCCGGTGCTGACTGATGAGGATATGCGCCTCTGCTCCCCGGTAGGTGAGGGGCATCATGAGCTGCCGCCCGTGCCAGAACGTGATGATCATGCGCCGGCCTTGACGGTACAGCTCGTCCACGGTCTCGGCTCCTTCTGTCCGGATGCGGACGGCCTTCCCCAAGAGCCGGATCAGCCAGGCCCCGATGGGCGGGAGCAGCGTCTGTTTCAGCGACGTGAGCATGTCATTGAACCTGAATCGTGAACCCCAGTGTACGTCACATCCTGACTTGTTGTGAAGTCTGTCGCATCATTCGACCGTGCGCGGCTCACGAGGGACGAATGCCGTTTAACGAGGCGCGTCCATGTCCTGGAACTGCACCGCATGAAACCGCTTGTACAGCCCCCCTCGCTGCAGCAACTCCTCGTGCGACCCGGATTCCACGATTTGGCCCCGGTCCAGGACCACGATACGATCCGCCTTCTGCACCGTGGAGAGCCGGTGCGCGATCACGAGCGTGGTCCGGTTCCGCATCAAGTTGGAGAACGCGAGCTGGACGATCCGCTCAGACTCGGAATCCAACGAGGAGGTCGCCTCGTCCAGGATCAAAATGGGCGGGTCCCGCAAGATGGCCCGGGCGATCGCCAACCGCTGCCGCTCTCCCCCCGACAGCTTGACCCCGTTTTCCCCGATCAGCGTGTGGTACCGCTCCGGTAGCCGCTGGATGAACTCGTGCGCGAACGCGAGCTCGGCGGCCCGGCTCACGTCCTCGTCGGTCGCCTTCTCATGGCCGTACGCAATGTTGTTCCAGACCGTGTCATCAAACAGCACCGTGTCCTGGGAGACGATACCGATCTGCGCGCGGAGCGATCGAAGCGTCCCGTCGCGGATATCTCGCCCGTCAATCAGGATCACGCCTTCGGTCGGTTCATAGAACCGGGGCACCAGGCTGACCAACGTGCTTTTGCCGCCCCCGCTGCTGCCGACCAGCGCGACGACTTCTCCGGCTCCCACGGTCAGGCTGATCTCTCTCAGCGCCGGGGCTTCCGCACCCTCATACTGGAACGAGACGTTGCGAAATTCCAAGGACTGCTCGATCGGCGGCAGCTCGATCCGGCCGTGATCTCGATGCAACTCGGTCTCCATATCCAGCATGTCGAACACGCGGATCGCCGCCGAGAGCGCCTGTTGGATCGTGTTGTTGGCGCCCGCGAGGCGGCGGATGGGCGTATAGGCCATGACCATGGCCGCCAGGAACGAAAAGAACGCGCCGGGTGTCATCGCCCCTTCAATGACCAGGTAGCCGCCGTACCAGATGATCGCCGCGACGCTGAAGACGCCGATCACCTCCATGTGCGAGTTGACTAAAGACGAGACCTGGATGGATTTCATGCTCGCGCTCAGGAAGGATCTGTTACTGTCTCCGAACCGTCCGGCTTCGGTCTCCTCCTGACCGAAGGCCTTGACGATCCGGATGCCGGCCAGCGCCTGCTGCAGCGCCGAGGCCATGTCGCCCATCCGTTCCTGCCCGCGCGTGGCCAGGCTGCGGAGCCGGAGACCCATCCGGACCATGGTGTGGACGGACAAGGGGACAACGATGATGGACACCGCGGCGAGCTTCCAGTTCATGTGAAAGATGACCGCGATCATCGCAAGGAAGGTCAGCCCCTGCTGGAATATGTCCTTGAGCACGCCGGTGACGGCATTGGCCATCAGATTCACATCGTGAATCACCCGCGAGACGAGTCGCCCGGACGTGTTGGCGTCGTGGAACCCGACCGGCAGGCGCATCAAGTGCACGAACAAGCTCTGGCGCACGTCGGCGATGACCTGATTGCCGACGTAGCTCATCAGGTAGTTCTGCCCGTAGCTGAAAAGCCCCTTCAGGGCTGCGATGACCAGGATGGCGACGGGGAGGGCAACGAGCAGCGTCCGATCCTTGTTGATGAAGATGCCGTCCAGGACCGGCTGGATCAGGTACGCATAGGCGCCGGTCAATCCCGCCACCAGCACGGAGCAGACAAAGGCGGCAGTCAGCCGGACCCGGTACGGCCAGAGATACCGCAGAAGCCGGAAATAGATCTTTATCATGGCCGGCACTCCGCCAGGACCGCCGCGGCCGCCCGTCGGGACGCCCCGGGAGCGCCCAGCGATTCTCGCACCGCCCGCAACGCGACGCGCATCGCGTTGGAGGCCACCTTGTCATGAAGCAGACGGCCCGCCTCCTCGCTCAGCCGCTCGGGCGTGGCCTGGTGTTGGATGAGCTCAGGCACGATCCGGCGCCCGGCGACGATGTTCACCAAGCCGATGTAATCCAGCCGCACCAGCCACCGAGCCAGCAAATAGGTGGGCCATGGAGCCCGGTAGATGATCACCATCGGCGTTCCGATCACGGCTGCCTGCAGGGTCGCGGTCCCGGATGCGACTAGCAGGAGATCCGCGGCCGCCATGACTTCGTTGGGCTGGTCTCGGACGGTGCGGACCTCCACGCCGACGGCGGCCGAGAGCTCTTCGATGAGGCCATTCGGGATCGTGGATGCCTGCGCCGCCACGAGCTGGAGCCCCGGATGCACGCTGGCCAACCGCGCAGCGGCCTGAAGCATGATCGGAAGCATGCAACGGACCTCCCGTTCGCGACTCCCCGGCAACAAGCCGAGCACCGGCGCCGCCGCCTCAAACCCGAATCGCTTGCGCAGCTCATCCCGATCATACGACGGCGCCACCGCATCCAGCAGCGGATGACCGACGAACTCGCAGGGAATTCCCGCGCGCCGGTACAGCGCCTCCTCGAACGGCAGGATCACGATCACCCGGTCTACCACACGCGAGATCAGACGGATGCGGCTGGCAGCCCATGCCCAAATCTGCGGCGCGATGTAATACACCACGCGGTGACCGGCCCGCGACGCGACGCGGGCCAGACGCAGGTTCATCCCGGGATGGTCAACGAACACCACGACATCAAGGGACTCCCTGCGAAGAAAGCGGCTCAAGGCGACGTAGGTTCGGATGGCCGAGCGAAGCTGCGCCAGTCCAAGGATCCCCACCACGTCGAGCCGTTCGATTCCATGGATCAATGTCACGCCGGCGGCTTTCATTTTGGAGCCGCCGACACCCAGGACCTCCATGTCAGGTCGAAGCGCCCGGATCGCATTCGCCAGGTTGGCGCCGTGTAGATCGCCGGACGCTTCACCGGTCACGATCAGAATGCGCGGCATGGTACGACTCACAGAAGCCTGAGGTTGAGGCTAAGGTTGAGCCAACGTCTTCCATCCAGCCTAAACCTCAACCTTAACCTTAGCCTTATCCTTTCTCTCCCGTGTGGCGCCTGACGAATGCGCCGATCGCCTCCAATACCTGCTGCGCCAGTTCCAGCGCCGCGACGCCGTCTTCACCGGAGACGGGGGGAGGGCTTCCAGTTTTAACGGCCTGCAGGAACGCCTCGATCTGCAGCTTGAGCGGCTCCTCATCTCCCCCTTTCACGTGCTCGATCTCGATCTCGGGGCGACCATGGCGCCCGGTCACCCGTCGGCAGATCATTCCTTGACGAGTCTGATAGTCAACCGAGACGTAGGCGTCGCGCTGAAACAGGCGGAGCCTCCGCATGCGAGTCGTCGAGACGCGGCTGGCGGTCAGATTGGCGACGCACCCGCTGCCAAACACGATTCGGGCGTTGGCGATGTCGATGTTTGAGGACAACACCGGAACCCCCGCGGCGCGGACTTCTTCGACCGGGCCCGGGTGGAACGACAGGACCATGTCCAGGTCGTGGATCATCAAGTCCAGCACCACGTCCACGTCGGTGCCCCGCTCCCCGAACGGACTCAGGCGGTGGCATTCGACGAAGGCCGGTTTCCCGATATGCGGACGTACCGACCGGATCCCCGGATTGAACCGCTCGATGTGCCCCACTTGGAGCACCCGCCCGCGCGCTCGCGCCAGGTCCACGAGTTCGCGGGCCTCACCCGGCGTGAGGGCAATCGGTTTCTCCACCAGGACATGGACGCCCGCCGCCAGGCAGGCCTTGGCCACCGTGTAGTGCGACGAGGTCGGCACCGCCACGCTGACGGCGTCCACCTTCGCCAGCAACGCAGCCGGGTCGCCGAACACCGATGTGCCATGCCGCTCCGCCACGAGCCGAGCCCGATCCGGATCGGCGTCCACCACGCCCGCCAGGACCGACCCGGCCAGGCTGGCATACAGGCGGGCGTGGTGCTGTCCCAGGTGCCCGACACCGATGACGCCGACGCGTAGCTTCTTCATCAAAAGATGTTCAGTCCGTTGTGTCCGTTGCGTCCGTTGACAGTGAAGCCTTTGACGGACCAAACTGACAAAACGGGCTAAACTGACTCAACGCGCACTCCGACGATCGCAATCCCAGCCCGATCGGCCTTGCGAAGCGTCATCTCCCGATCCAGGAGCACGCTTCGGCCGGCCTCCACCGCCAGGACCGCCGCCTTCACCGACGCCATCGTCTCGACCGTGGCCGGTCCCACCGCCGGAAGATCGAACCGGAGGTCTTGCTGAGGTTTGCTTCGCTTGACCACCACGGCCCCATCTCGCGCAAGAGCCCCGCCACGGCGGATCGTCTCGTCCGTCCCCTCTGCAGCCTCTACCGCGACCACCGTTCGTTCCTTGATCACGACACACTGGCCGATGTCGAGCCGCCCGACCTCGCCGGCCACCTCCCATCCGTACCGGATGTCCTCCCACTCTTTCTTACCGGGAACGCGCCTCGTGAGCGTGCCGTCCTCGACCAGGATGCCCTGGAGTCCGAAGGTCGACTCCCGGATTGTAATCCCTTCCTGCTCCAGCTCGGCCGCGACCTCGCGCAAGATCGCATCGTCCTTCAACCGTTTGAGACGGCTGGCCACCGCCAGCGCGCGCAGGTCCGGCCTGACGGCGGTGAACACGTGCGTCTTCTTGATCCCCCCGAGCATCACCGCCTGCCGCACCCCGTCTTCTTTCAGCGCCTTGATCAGTTTATTGAGCTGCCCGACCTTGACCCAGTGGATGCGATCGACGTGGCCTTCAAGCTCGGGCGCAGTCTCTCCGATATGGGCGACCGCTGACACGTGATACCCCAATCGCCTCGCATTCTCCGCGAAGATGATCGGAAACCTTCCATTCCCGGCGATGAGCCCGATGCGCTCTCCAGCGAGAGCCGGTGCCGCTCCGTTACGATCCTCGCGCATCTGCGCTATTCCTCGCTCTCCAGATCCTTCCCCACGGATCGACACACGCCCCGTCTGGAGCCCTCCAGAAAGGCGATCACCTCCAGCACGTCCGCGCTCTCCCGAAACTGCTCCCGGGCTCGCTTCAAGGCCTCGGCCATCCGGTATCCGGACCTGAACAACGCCTCATAGGCCTGCTTGAGCACCCTGATACGCTCGCTGGAGAATCCGTGACGCTTGAGCCCGATTGAGTTCAGCCCATAGAGCCGCGCACGGTATCCGCCCGCCGCGCGCATGAACGGGGGAACATCCTGGCCCACCCCCGAGCACCCTCCGATCATCGCATAGGCGCCCACCCGCACGTGCTGATGGATCCCGACCAATCCTCCGATGATCGCGTGATCGCCGATCGTAATATGGCCCGCCAGGGTCGCCGCGTTGGCCATGATGAGGTGGCTGCCCAAGTGACAGTCGTGCGCCACATGGACATAGGCCATGAGAAAATTATGATGGCCAATCGTGGTGACTCCACCACCGGACACCGTGGCCCGGTTCACCGTCACATACTCGCGCAGGATATTGTCGTTCCCGATGACCACGCGGGTGGGTTCGCCCTGGTACTGAAGGTGCTGCGGCGGCGTGCCGATGGAGGCATAAGGATAGAGCTGACAGCGCTCGCCAATCTCGGTCCACCCCTCCACGTAGACATGGGACAAGAGACGGGTCCCGCGGCCGATCTTCACATGCTCGCCGACCACGGAGAACGGCCCAATCACCACGTCCTCGTCGAGCTTGGCGTGGGGATGCACCACCGCCGTCGGATGGATCTGCACTCTTGCCTCCTCGTTACGCGTGACGCGTGACGCGTGACGCGTGACGAATCAGGTTTGGTGTCTCAACCCGTCACTCGTCACCAGTCACCCGTCACGGCGTTGAGCCTTCTCCTCCGTCACCATGGCCGTCAGCTCGGCCTCACAGACCAGGTCGGTCTCCACGTACGCTTTGCCCTGCATCTTCCAGAATGGAGGGTGCTGGTTGAGCACCTCCACCTCGAAACGCAACTGGTCACCCGGTACGACCGGCTTTCGGAACCTGGCTTTGTCCACCCCCGTGAGATACACCACCGGACGGCCTGTCGGAGGGACCGACTTGAACGCCAGCACTCCCCCCACTTGAGCCATCGCCTCGATGATCAACACTCCGGGCATGATCGGGCGATCCGGGAAATGCCCCTGAAAGAACGGTTCATTGGCGGTCACGTTCTTGATCCCCACGATACGCCGGCCAGCCTCCAGTTCGCTGATGCGGTCGACAAGGAGAAACGGGTACCGGTGGGGCAGGATCGCACGGATGGCCGCGATATCCATCACCGACTTCAGTCCCGCCTTCTCTCCGGCTCGTTCCATGGCAGCCCTACGGATACCGTCGATCAAATTCCTTCGTCACCTGGCCGGTCAGATCAATCGCCTTCTGGTGATACAGGACGATCCGGAGCGCCGCGTCATTTCCCTTATCCAGCACGACTGAATATCCGGCTTGCTCCGCCACTGCCGCGGCCGCCTTGCTTATTTTTTTCTGGTACTCTTCCACCAGCTCCTTCTGTTTAGCCTGGATCTCACGGTTGAAGTCCTGAAGGCGGCGTTGGTAGCTTTCGAGTTTGGTCCGGAACAGCTCCTGCTTTTCCCGTCTGGCCGCTTCGCTGAGCCCCGCCTCCTGAGCCTTCAGCTCTTTCTCGAGCTTCTTCAATTCCTCGTCATCGGCAGAGACGATCCGTTGACGGCTGGCGGAGAATTCCTTGAGCGCGTCCAGCGCACGCCTGCCGGATTTCGACTTTTCCATCACCGCCTGCTGATCGATCACCGCGACCTTGAATGACTCCGCCGACAGGCATGGCCCCTCCAAGCTGAGCGTCAGCAACACCGCTCCGGCCATCGCAACCCATTTTCCACGCGTCATCCTCTCAAGCTCCTTTCTCTTCCGCACGCAGCAGGACAGGTCATGAGGATATCATGCGAGCAGCGGTCCGCCTGCATCGTTCCAGGGCTCTCGCTCCCGCCTCGAGGCATTACGGGGCCTCCTTCCCGAACTCCTCGATCACCCTGGCGGAAAGGTCCAACGAGGAGTCATTGTACACCGTGGAGCCGGCCCGACCTTTTTCGATGACCACCTGCAGTCCCATCTGCTGCGCCACCTTCGCCACCGCCTTCTCCACCTTCTCCCTGAACGCCTCAAGCACCTCTTTCTGCTTCTCCTGGATTTCCCGGTTCATCTCGTTCACCTTCTGCTGAAACTCCATCGCTCGACGGCGCAGTTGCTCCTCCCGATCTTTTTTCGCATTCGCGCTGAGCACGCTCGCCTGCTTGATGAGATCATCTTCCATCCGCTTCAGCTCCTTCTCCTCCAGCTCGATGAGCGACTGGCGATTCTTCATGAACGAATTAAGCGACCCCATCGCTTTTTTGCCGGCGTCCGTCTCAGTGAGCACTTTCTGGCTGTCGACCACCCCCAGCCGGACCGAGCCCGGGGCGGAGGAACCGCTGGCACATCCACCCCCGACGAGGAGTGCCGAGACTGACGCCACCAACACTGCCCGGCCGATCAATCCGGTTTTCTGACCCAACGCGTGTTCCGCCATTTGCTTCATGTTTCCAATCTCTCCCTGTTCCGCTCTCCACCCTTCATCTGGACGCCTTCTCCATGCCGCCAATCGCCAAACGATTCCGAACCGGAAATTCCTCGCCTGCGATTCACGAATCACGATGAACGAATAACGTCCTGCTAGAACAGCGATCCGACCGAGAATTCAAAGACGCCCTTCCGTTCCAACGGATTCGGGTCGAGGTTGATTCCATAGGCGGCACGAAGGGGGCCGAATGGCGAGATCCAGCGGCCCTCGATCCCGGCCGACGACCGGAGCTTCGTACTCAACCCCTCACCGTCGGCGAAGCCTTTCCCATAGTCGAGGAAGAGCACCCCGTTCAGCTTCGCTTCCGAGGAAATCGGAAAGATGAGGTCATTATTGATGATGATCTGCCGATCCGCGCCCTCCAGTGAGCCGGTATTCGTGACCGGGCCGGCGCGGCCGAACACAAACCCGCGCATGGTGTTAATGCCGCCCACGTAGAACCGTTCCGTGAGGGGAATCGGTTTGTCTCCCAAGCCCTCGGTAATGCCGAACCGTCCACGGATCGAATGGCGGGTGTCCCAAAACAGCGGGGTGTACTTGATGGCATCAACCATGAACTTGTAAAAATTATTCGTGCCTCCTAACGCCGGAGTCCCGTAATCCAGGTTGATGGCGCCGCGAATGCCTGTCCTGGGGTCCACGTAAAAGTCTCGCGTGTCCCGGGACAGCGACGAACGAAATCCGGTCGTGGACTGGCTTCCGATTTGTTGGAGAACGAACGTGGGAGCGTCGGCCGTCGGGTCCTTGAGTTCCAGACTCTCCGCCACCAGACTGAAGCTTCCGGAGGTGTATTCGGAAAACCACCGCCCAAACGTGGCGCTCGCCCCCGATTTGTCCTCACTGTACGTCGTGTAGTTCGTAACAGTCCGGTACAGGTCTCCCTGCAGGGAGGTCAACGAATCATAGAGATACGGGTCCCGAAAGGAGAGAAGTCCGAGTGTACGGCGCTGACCCA
>JBOHOM010000182.1:0-5434 GCA_050731075.1 Nitrospiraceae bacterium | reverse complement strand
CGCGAGGCCCGACCACGCTGGTTTGGCGCAACAGGCCGGCGTGGATCGGAGAACACCCCAAATTCCGATTTGGGGGATGGGGGGTGCCGCAGCCTTGCTTCCGCTAGCTACAGCAGCTAGGCTGGCTCGCACCGGAGCGAAACCCGCCAGCCCGACGGCCGCTCACTCTCCCACCCGCACCAACAACCCCCGTTCTTTGCAGACGCTGAACGTGTAGTGGAACCACGCGACCATGAGCGCGAGGTAGAAGAGATTCAGCCCCATCGCCCAGGCAAGATGCTCCAGCGGCAGGGTGGCCTCATTGAGCACCGCCCGCATCCCTTCGAAAATATGGGCAGCCGGATTCGCCCAGGCGACGGCCTGCAACCAGCGGGGCAGCACCTCCATCGGATAAAACACGCAGGAGATCGGTTGAAACAGAAACACCATCCCCCAGGCCAGCACCTCCGCCTCCTGCCCGAACCGCATGATCAGTGAGGTAGTCAACACACCGATCGTCCAGCCGGTCACGATCAGGTTGAGGACGAACGGGATGAGCGACAGGCCGATCACGAAGATGTTGTAGGAATAAAACACCAGGGCCGCCACCACCATCACGATCGACACCGCCGCGACCTTGAACACGCTCATGGCCATCGTGGCCGCCAGGAACTCGCTCGGCTTCAGTGGACTCGCGAACAGGTTCATCAGGTTCCTGGCCCAAATCTCCTCCAGGAAGGAGATCGTGATGCCCTGCTGCGCGCGGAACAGCACATCCCACAGGATCAGCGCGCCGAGGAAGAAGGTGACGACGCCTGGCAGCTGCCCCTGAAATCTCATCAAATAGACCGTAATGAACCCCCACACGACCAGATCCAGGAACGGCCAGTAAAAAATCTCCATCAACCGCGGCAAGCTGCGCCGGTAGAGATAAAGATGCCGGGTCAGCAGGGCAATGATGCGGTGGAGCTTCATACCGAACCCCGGCAATGGGCGATAGGCAATGGGCAATGGGCGGGACTCTTTGTTCCCAATAGCCTATAGCCCATAGCCTATTGCCTCACTTCTCCCTTGCGATCTTCAGGAACACTTCTTCCAAATCAGTCTGGCCGAAGCGCGCTGTGATTTCCTTCGCCGTGCCCTGCGCGACAATCTTCCCTCGCTGGAGAAAAATAATGCGGTCCGACATCTCTTCCATCTCGCGCATGTTGTGGGACGTGTAGAGCATGCTCAAGCCGGTTGATCGGCGCACTTCCTTCAGGAGACTCCTGGTCTTGTGCGCAATGTCCGGGTCGAGGCTGCCCGTGGGCTCATCCAGGAACAATACTTTGGGTTCGGTGAGGATCGCCTTGGCCAGCGTGAGCCGGGTCATCTGGCCTGAGGACAGCTTGCGAGTCACCTTGGTGCGAAATTCCTCCATCTCCAGTTTCTTGACCACGTCGTCAATGTGCCGCGTGATTTCGGTGAGCCCGTAGAGCTTCGCCACGACCCTGAGGTTCTCCTCCACCGTCAGTGAATAGGGCATCGAAATATAGGTGGACGAGAAATTGATCTGGCTCAGGATCGTCTCGCGGTGCCGGGCCAGGTCCAGGCCAAACATGCGGATCGACCCGGCGGTCGGGGTGATCAGCCCGAGCAGCATCTGGATCGTGGTGGTTTTTCCGGCCCCGTTCGGACCCAAGAGGCCGAGAATCTCCCCGGGATGGATCTCGAACGACACGCCATCCACGGCGGTGAACTCACCGAACCGCTTCGTGAGGCCTCGGACTTCTACGATTGGATCGGACATCGAAGGGCTCGGAAGGCGATCAGTGGAACAGATAGCCGGCGATTTTCTCCGGCAGATGGCAGGTCTCGCACCGCTTGTCGAGCACCTTCCCCTCGTACGTGGCTTTGCCATCGTGACATCGGAAGCAATCCGCGAGACCGGCCGACCGGAGCTTGGTCCCTTCCGGGTGATCAGGATAGTAGGGTTGGCTGTCCTCGGACACATGCCCGCGTGGGATGACGACGGGGTAGCCCTTGATCGGCTTCCCGTGGACGACTTGAGAGTGACAGGTCGTGCAGCCCTCCCCTTTCGCCCGCTTGGCGAACGCCTCGATGTGCTTCCGATGGCTCATGATCAGCCCGACTTCCTTCACGGGTGACGGCAGGTCACGGACGGCGATCTCCGACACGCGCAGGATGGCCCGGTGGCAGCTCAGGCAGACTTCGGTGTGAACGGTGGCTTGGAGGTTGTGGGCGTCGGTGGGCCTCCCGAAGAGAGAAATCGCCACGTCCTTGAGGCCGGCCTTCACCTTGTCGTTGAGATATCCTTCGAGGGTGGGCCGTACGTGACAGTCCACGCAGGTGACGTCCTTGTGTGTGGAAACGACCCAACTGTCGTAGGAGGGCTTGATGTTATGGCAGCCGGCGCAGAACCGAGGATGACTGGTCAGCGGGACGGCGACTCCTCCAAGGGCCAGCGCGCTGGCGACGATCGCCATGAGGACGATGGCCTTGGACTTCCGGATCATGCCGCCGGTGGTTTGGGAAAATGACGGATAATCAGCGCGCTCAGCGCTTGCACGTCGTCGGAGTGCAGGCGAGGCACGGGAACATCCACCGGCTCGTTGGACACGACCGCCAGCAGGCCTTGCGGGGACACCGGAACCTCGCCGAGCTGATCCCGTACGACGACGATCTTGGGATGGCCCTCACTCTTCCAACCTTCGGCGATAATGAGATCGATTTCATGATCGAGGTACCGGTCCCGTATCTCCTCCACCTTGATTTGCTCGGACACGTCGGAAAACATCGCCAGGCTCCCCCTCGACAGCACGATCACGGCGCTGGCTCCGGCGCGTTTGTGCCGCCAACTATCCTTTCCCTCCGTATCCAGGTCGAAGCCGTGTCCAGCATGTTTGACAGTCGCCACGCGATAGCCGGCCCGCACGAGCTCCGGGATAAGGCGCTCGATCAGCGTAGTCTTTCCGCTGTTGGATCGCCCGACGACGCAGAGGATGGGAATGTTCATAAGACGTGAATCGTTATTCGTTAATCGTTAATCGAAAGAGCCACACATTCCGTCCGGCTAGCGCATTTCCGTTTAACGGTTCACGTATAACGGTTAACGGCCTTTAACGCGCCTAGAAGTTGGAACTGAGCACCTGCACGTTGACCATGTCGCCCGGGTTCAGCCGTTCCACGTCCTCCGGCACATCGATCAGGCAATGCGCCTTCACCATCGAGGTCAGGATCCCGGAGCCTTGATCACCCGTGGTCCGAACCGTCAGCATGCCGTTCGCCCGGCTCAAAATTCCCCGCAGGAAATGCCGGCGGTCGGGACGCTTCGAGAACTTTTCCTGGAACACCGCTTGCAACACCGGACGCCCGTAGCTGCGGTGCCCGGACATCTTCAAGAGGGCCGGGCGCACGAGTTGCTCGAAGGTGACCATGGAAGACACCGGATTGCCCGGGAGTCCGAAGGCCGGTTTGCCATGAATTTTCCCGAACGCCAAGGGCTGCCCGGGACGGATCGCCAACTTCCAGAAATGCATCTCTGCGCCCAGGTCTTTGAACACCGCTTTCGTGAAATCGTAGTCGCCCATCGAGACGCCGCCGGATAGCACGAGGAGATCGGCGTTCAGACCCTGCTTGATTTTCTCCTTCAAGGCCGCCGGCTGATCCTGGGCAATGCCGAGCAGGACCGGGATTCCCCCCGCTTCCTGCACAGCGGCCGCCGTCCCGTAACTGTTCGAATTGATGATCTTGGTTTCGTCGAACCGTTCGTCGAGGTCGGCCAGCTCATCCCCGGTCGCCAGAATCGCCACTCGGGGCCGTTGATAGACCGGCACGAAGGATTTCGCGAGGATGGCCAGCATGCCTGCTTCGGCCGGACGGATCTGTGTGCCCTTAGCAATGATGCAGTCTCCCTTTTTGACGTCTTCGCCCTGGGGACGAATGTTTCCTCCTCGCTCCACTTCCTTGAAGATCCTGACCGAGGTCTCGGTGGGCTCTGTGTCCTCCACTTTCACCACCGTATCGGCCCCCTTGGGAATAGGCGCTCCGGTCATGATCCGGATGGCCTGACCGCGACCCACCGCTTTAGCGGGCACCTTGCCGGCCGGCACATCCTCGATCACCTGCAACAGGATCGGTTTGGTGATCGCGTGTTCCTGCTTGATATCCTCCCAGCGCACGGCGAACCCGTCCATGGCGGAGTTGTCCCACGGCGGGTTATCCCTCGGGGCGATGATATCCTCGGCCAGCACGCGGCCGAGCGCATCGAGCAGTCCGACTTTCTCGATCCCAAGCGGATGCGCCGCTGCCAGCACTATTTTCTGAGCCTCATGAAGCGGCGTAAGTCCCTGCATGACGATTCCAATATCAGGCAATGGGCGATAGGCTAGAGGCAATAGGGCAGATCCCCTTCCCTATAGCCTATCGCCTCGAGCCTTCGGGTTAGTGATGCTTCGGCGACACCCGCAACAACGATCCGCTCCGCTTACAAAACTGCTCAACCTTGTTGGCGATGGTGTGGTACGCCTCAGCGGTGGGGGTGTCGGAATAGAACATCGCGAACGGCTCACCCGCATCGCACTGGGTCACCACGTCGGGGTCCAGCGGAATGCGACCCAAAAACGGCACGTCCATGTCCAGCGCGGACGCTTCGCCCCCGCCCTTCTTGAAGACCTCGATATGCTGGCCGCAATGCGGGCAATCCATCCCGCTCATATTTTCCACGATGCCGATGATGGGGATCTGGCTGTCCTTTGCGAACGAGACCGACTTCCGGGAGTCCAACAGCGCCACTTCCTGCGGCGTGGTGACGATGACCGCCCCGCTCACGTTCCCGATCAGATCAATCGTCGTCACCGACTCGTTGCCGGTCCCGGGCGGGAGATCCACGAACAGAAAATTCAGATCCTGCCACTCCACCCCGCCAAGCAGTTGGTTGATAAATTCGTACTTGTAGGCATCGCGCCAGATGATGGGGTCATCGGAATGTTGGAGGAGGAAGGACATCGAAGCAATCTTGAGGTTATAGGCTCGATACGGGATGATCCCTCCGGACGTGCTGACCTTCAGTTTCTGGCCCTCGGCTCCCACCATCTTCGGGATGTTGGGGCCATGGATATCCATGTCGCAGATGCCGACGTGGTACCCTTTCAGGGCCAAGCTGACGGCCAGGTTCGTGGTGACCGTGCTCTTGCCCACCCCGCCCTTGTTGCTCATCACCAACACCTTATACTCGATATGCCGCATCCGCTGCGCGACGAGCCAACGACTATGCCCTTCCTTGTCCTTCTGGCAGACCTCGTTCTCATCGCAAATGGCGCAGGCCCACAGGTAGGTGCAGGCATCCCCGCTTCCGGACCCCGGATGCTGGATCACATTCAGTTGCCCCGGCATTCCCGACCCCTTGTCTCGTGACGCGTTACGCGTTACGTGTTACGGGTTTCAGCTTCTCGAC
>JBOHOM010000181.1:0-10503 GCA_050731075.1 Nitrospiraceae bacterium | reverse complement strand
GGGATACGTGGTGGCGAGGGCGACGACCCGCATCCCGGCGGCCAGGGCGGCGCGGATGCCGGCTCGTGAGTCCTCGATGACAAGGCACTCGGGCGGTCTGATCGGCGGCCGGGGGCGGGGGGCCGCTGCGTTGAGTCGCGTGAGGGCCAGCCGGTAGATCGCCGGGTCCGGCTTGCCGAGCCGCGTGTCTTCCGCCGACACGATCACCGCGAAGTCCTTCTCGATCGACGTCTCCCGCAACGCGAACTCGATCTGCTCCCGCCGTCCCCCCGATGCGATCGCCAGCCGGTAGTGCGCGCCGGCCTGCTTGACGAACTCCACCACCCCCTCGAACAGCGGCGGCTTGTGCGTCGCCGTGTAGGTCTGGAACAGCGCCGCTTTGCTTTCCATGATTCTCCGGACGCGCGCGGGATCCCGTCCGCCTCCGGCGGATTCCAGGAGGGCGGTGGCGCAGTTTCGTTCGTCCATCCCCAGGTAGGCGCCGTAATAGGTCTCCTTCGTCAGCGCGAGGCCGTCCTTCGCGAGCGCCTGCTGAAAGGCGAGGAAATGCGGAGTCTCATCGTCGGCGAGCACCCCGTTGAAGTCGAAAATGATGGCGCGAAGGGCGACGGCGGACACGAACCTCCCCCATGACCGACCCTACTGTAACAGGGGCGCTCGAGGCCTGACAAATTTGAGCGCATTCGCAAATAGTGTATAGTCTGCCAACGCCGTAGCCACGCGTGTGTCGGAGGGACCCGTGCACAGTCCCGATGTGCTGAGCGACCTGCTGGTGATCTTCGCCGTCTCGATCGCCGTGGTCTTCGTGTTCCACCAGCTCCGGTTGCCCTCGATCGCCGGGTTCTTAGCGGCCGGCTCGCTGATCGGACCGTACGGATTGAACCTGGTCTCGGACCTCGGCCAGGTCAATATCCTGGCACAGATCGGCGTGGTGCTGCTGCTGTTCACGATCGGGATCGAGTTGTCGCTCGCGCACCTGGCGGCTTCGCGAAGCATTCTCTTGGTCGGCGGCCCGCTCCAGGTGGCCGGCGTGCTGCTGCTGGTCACGGTCGGCGGGGTGTTGATCGGGCTACCGTATCGCCAGGCGATTTTCTGGGGCTGTCTCCTGTCCCTGAGCAGTACCGCGATCGTGCTGAAGGCGCTGGCGAGCCGGGGCGAGAGCGATTCGCTCCATGGTCGAGCCACGATCGGAATCCTGATCTTTCAGGATCTCGCAGTGGTGCCGATGATGCTCATGACCCCGCTCCTTTCCACCGCGACCCAGGAGATCCTGCCGGATGCGCTCCTGGCGCTGGGGAAATCAGCGGCGCTGGTCGGGATCATCGTGGGAGCGGCCTGGTTCCTGGTTCCCTGGCTGCTGGAGCATATCGTCAGAAGCCGCAGCCGCGAGCTGTTCCTGCTCACGATCATCGTCTTGTGCCTCGGCATCGCGTGGCTGACCTCTCTCGCCGGTCTCTCGCTGGCGCTGGGTGCGTTTATCGCCGGAATGGTCATCTCCGAGTCCGAGTACAGCCACCAGGCGATGGCCGAGGTGCTGCCCTTCCGGGATAGCTTCAACAGTCTCTTTTTCGTCTCCATCGGCATGCTGATGGATGTCCGCGTGGTCCTGGCTCACCCGGTGCTGGTGGTGGCGCTGGTCGGCGCGGTGCTGGTGGGCAAATGCATCACCGCGGTGGGGCCGGTGCTGGCCTGCCGGTATCCTCCGCGCGCGGCGGTGCTGGCCGGAATCGCGCTGGCCCAGGTTGGAGAATTCAGCTTCATCCTGGCTCAGGAAGGTCAAGAAGCCGGGTTGCTGGCCAGCGAGCCCTACCAGGTGTTCCTGGCGGTGTCGGGGCTCACGATGCTGGTGACCCCCTTCCTCATCCAATGGTCGCCCAAACTTGCCAGGCGAGCCGAAGCGTTCCAACGTCTGTATCGCTGGCTTCCCGGCCAGACGACCGCGCATGTGGCCAGCGTGACCACGCGCCATCTCAAAATCAAGGACCACGTGATTGTGGTGGGGTATGGCCTGAACGGCAGAAATCTGGCACGGGTGCTCGAAGAGACGGAGATCCCCTACGTGGTGCTGGAGCTGGACGGGGATCTGGTGCGGCGCGAATCCCGAATCGGCGTGCCGATCCATTACGGAGACGCCGCCAATCCCAGCGTGCTCCACCAGGTGCGGATCGAGCAGGCCCGTGTCCTCGTCCTTGCCGTGTCGGATCCCTTCGCGGCCCGCCGCACCGTGCAGATTGCCAAGAGCCTCAATCCCGGCGTGCACATCGTGGTGCGGACACGCTACCTCAAGGAATTGGATGAGCTGCACCAATTGGGGGCGGATGACGTCGTGCCGGAGGAGTTCGAGACCTCCATCGAGATCTTCACGTTAGTGCTCCGCACCTACAAGATGCCCCCGGAAGTGATCGTGCAAAAAGCGGAGCAGATCAGACGGGAAGGGTATGCCGTGCTTCGGCGCAGCGAGCTGCCGGAGCTTGCCCATCATCTCCGTGCCGGCACCTTGACGGACGTCGAGGTGGAAACCTGCCGGATCGAGCCCGAGTCCCCGGCGGTGGGCAAGACTCTCGCGCAGGTTTCAATCCGGCCGCGGACGGGCGCGTCGGTCATCGCGCTCACCCGGAATGGGATCACGGAGTCCAACCCTTCGGAAAAAGTTCATTTGGAATCGGGGGATGTGGTGGTCTTGATGGGCACCCGCGACCAGATCCGACGGGCCGTCGGGCTTCTCACTGACAGCAAGATGGCCTGAATCGAAGATCAGCGTTGTTTGCCGGTCATCAACTCGTAGGCTTCTCGAAGCGAACCGACTTCGATGACCGTGATGTTTCGCAGCCTGCCCAGTTGCGGAAGGTCCCACTCCTCGGTGCGCGCTTGGCCCTTGGGTACGAGCAGGGTGTGCATGTTCGCCATCGCCGCGCCTTCCAGTTTGCTGGGGAGCCCGCCCACCTCGTCAATGCCGCCGTCCGCAGCGATCGCTCCGGTGAGCGCCACCCCGGGCCGCAGCCCTTCGCCGCGCGCCGCGGCCATGATCCCGACGGCCACTGCGCTGCTGGCGCTTGAGCCCTTGGTCAACGCCAGGTATGCCTGGTTCTTGATGGTGATCGTCCAGTTCCGCGAGTCTTCTCCGAGGGTCGCCGCCGCGGCCGAGACGGCCACGCGAACACCCTCCTTCCACTCCTCATCCACGGCTGCGCCCTTGGACCGTTCACTGAAGAGGACGGTGGGGCCCTTGCGCTGAGGATCCCGATCGAGTTGAATGACGATATAGTGCAGGCCGCCGATTTCTTTGCCGTCGGAGGAACTCACGGCAAGCGCAGGGACCGTCGCGAACCGATGGGGATCTGCCTGGACAAGGGACCAAGAGCAGACCGTCGCGATGGTGATGGCCGTCAAGACGACAAGAAAGAACACCTGGCTGGCGCGTTGCTGCAATCCGGCACCTCGTCCGTCCGACGACAGCATACTCAGAAGGCCTGCTTTTGGCAAGACTTGCACGCGGCCGTCAGCGAGTCCTCCCCACCGCCCGGTTTCCTTGACAACCCAAAGAACCGCATACTATAGTGATTTTCAGCCGCTCCGCGCTTGGAAAGAGCCCGAGAGCAGTCACGTGAGAGAACGGAACTCAGAATCCTCAATCGCATAGGTGAACCCATGGGTGCGACGAACGTAGAACCGGCGACCGCGCTGGCCGAGCTTCAGGAAACGAAGCCTGATCGGGTGACGATCGTGGTGCTGAGCGGAGACATGGATCGGGTGATGGCAGCCTTTATCATCGCGACCGGCGCGGCAGCGATGGGCATGCAGGTCACGATGTTCTTCACGTTTTGGGGCCTGAACGCGATCCGCCGCAAAGGGACCTCCAGCGCAGCCAAGGATTGGCTGCGTCGGATGTTCGGCTTGCTGAATAAGGGAGGCGCTGAGACGCTGCCGCTCTCACGGTTTCATTTCTGGGGGCTGGGCACCGGTATGATGAAGCGCGTCATGCGGCAGCATCGGATGCCGGGCATTCCGCAATTGGTGGAAACAGCGCAGGAGCTCGGCGTGCAGTTCATCGCCTGCACGACCACCATGGGGCTGATGGGAGTGACCAAAGACTCGCTGATCGAAGGCGTCGATCAGTTGGCCGGGGTGACCACGTACCTCGCCGAGGCGAAACAAGGAAGCGTCAATTTGTTCATCTGACGCGCGTCGCCACGGCACGTGTCAAGACGAAGTGCACCTATGCTGAAAGCCGATGTGAAGCTGGATACCCTCGGGTACTTCTGCCCGATGCCCATCATTATGACCTCCAAGAAAATCAAGGAGCTCGTGCCGGGTCAGATTCTGGAGGTGGTATCGGATGACGAGGGCATTAAGAAGGACATGCCCGCCTGGTGCCAATCGACCGGCCACGAGATGTTAGGCCTCGAAGAAGAAGCCAATGACTCCAAGCGAGTGTACAAGGCATTCGTGAAGAAGGCCAAACGGTAAGAGAACCGTGCAGCGGAGCCCGTCAGTGAAGCCGGAGACGCCAACCAGCCTCTCCGGCTTTCTATCCCCAAATCCCCCTCGGTTTCTTGACAGGTTTTCGCCAGCCTATACACAATATCTAGACAGCCGAGCCTGATTCCTATCCTCTATATTGTATTTTTCGCTTGACTTCACCAGCTCGCTTTGTTATAGGCTGGCCGCGGCGTGTTACATCGGCGTTAAGGCAGGCACTTGTCGCTTCCCGACCGTCAATCCCGTCAGAAGGGGCGGCGTGTGGGGTGCGAGGTCTGAAAGGAGAGGGTTCGTCACGGACTGTGACCTGCTCGCCCGCGACAACCGGAGAGTGTTCACCCACCGTCACTCCTGCCCGACCACATCCTGTGACTCCCATTCCGGGCGTGACAGAGTTCGTGCGTTGCCGTGGACAGGCAGGGGCTGCCTCATCCGACGGCGCAATTCAGCCAGAAGGGTTTCCCAGAGTAACCGGACGTGGGGTCCGAGCGCGACACCCCAACCATGGAGGTGGACCGATGGGAGCGAGCAGTCTTGTCTTGGATGAATTGATGGCGCGGATGGCCAATCAGGCTTTGGGCGATGTTGACGGGTCACGCATGGAGCCGATCTTCGACCGGGAGAACGGAAGGCAGGACGGACTGCTGGTCGAATCATCGCTGGAGAGGGTGGTGGTCTTTGCCCGCGAGCAGGAGGCGCTTTCCTTGTCGGATGTCAGCTATGTGCGTCGCGCCATGACCCGCACCCAGGCCCGCCGCGCTCTCCTGTACGTCGCGGCGGGGACGTCGATCGCGAACGCAGTCTCGCTCCTGGCCACGCTGTCGAAAATCGAGATCGTGCGTCTGGCATAGTCCGCCTCTTCGTCCATGATCGCGACAATGTGAGGGCCTGTGCCAATTCCGCAGTGGCCGCATGCCTAAGGAGGGTGTGATGTCGGGACCTTTTAGCCTGAGGTATCTCCATCTCTTTGTCAGCCACAGGTCCCCGGGAGCGTTCATTCTTTCACGGAACGGAAAGTCGGCGGATTTCGTGGGAGCCAGTCCTGACGATGTGGCCAGCACTCTCGGGCATCTGGCCAGACCGTCGGGGTATCGCTTTTTCTGGTTTGCCTACGCGTCCTCCCCTGAGGAGGCCTTTCAAATCGAACACACCTGGTACCACCGCTATCATCCGAACGACAACCTGTCGCCTCCGTCACGCCGGCACGGGTTGGATTGGCGCTGCACGACAGAGGGGTGCGCGGCTTGCGCCCTGGCTCACGCCAGGTCCTAGCAAGACTCTGACTCGCCTTACCGGTTCAGGATCCCCGCGGCGTTGCCTTGACTTCACGGGGTGATGCCTTTACGGTACCAACCCTGACGCTCCGCCTGGCTCCTCAAGGATTTCCGTGCCATTGACCGAGGCAAGACCGCTGTTGGTGGTCAACTGCGGTCAACTCCTGACACTTCGCGGTCCCCGTCGGCTGCGCGCCGGGAGGGAGATGGCGGAGCTCGGACTGGTACGAAACGGGGCTCTGCTGATCAAGGACCGGATTGTGGCGATGGTGGGGCGCGGCGACCGTGTGGGCCGGTCTCCGGATGCTCGCAAGGCCGTGCGTCTCGATGCCCGAGGGAAGGTGGTGTTGCCCGGCTTTGTGGATTCGCACACCCATGCCCTGTTCGCGTCCCCTCGGGTCGAAGACTATGTCGCTCGGATCAGCGGCGCGAGCTATTCGCAGATCGCCCGAGCCGGCGGGGGGATCCGGGCGAGCGCCAGCCGCGTGCGTTCGGCCAGCGAGCGGGTCCTGACCGAACGCCTGAGGAACGTGGCCGGGCTCTTCCTGGAATATGGGACCACCACCGCCGAGGTGAAAAGCGGTTACGGCCTCGATCTCGTCCAGGAAATGAAAATGTTGCGGGCGATTCGCGCTGCCGCCGAAGGTGCCGCCTGTGAGCTGGTCCCGACCCTGTTGATTCATGAGATTCCGGCGCGCTACACGGACAGGCGCGCCCGCTTCCTCCAACTCGTGAGGCAGAGATTGATGCCGCGGGTTGCACGGGAAGGGCTGGCGGAGTTCTTTGACGTGTTTTGCGACCGCGGGTATTTTTCGGTGGCTGAGGCGAAAGCGCTGTTGGGCGCCGCGGCCGGCGCGGGGTTCAAGCTGAAGCTGCACGCTGAGCAGTTGGCTCGGACGGGAGCGGCCCGGATGGCTGCGGGGCTCAACGCGGTGTCGGTGGATCACCTGGATCACCTGAGTGAGGCCGACGTTCGATGGTTTCGGGGCACGCGGACGATCGCCACCCTGCTGCCTGGCAGTGTCCTGCATCTGGGGTCGGCGGACTACCCGCCGGCCCGGCGCTTGGTTGACGGCGGAATCCCGGTGGCGCTGGCGACCAACTTCAACCCGGGCAGCTCTCCGACGCTGAACATGCAGATGATTCTCTCCCTGGCCTGTTCACAGATGCGGATGGCCCCCGCGGAGGCCATTACGGCAGCCACGATTCACGGGGCCTACGCGGTCGGACGAGGGGATCGAATCGGCTCGCTGGAAGTGGGAAAACAGGCGGATCTCGCGATCATGGACGTGGACGACTACCGGGAGATCCCATATTTCTTCGGGATGAATCACTGCACGACAGTCATCAAAAAGGGGCGCGTCGTTTACAGAAGAGGTTGAGGTTAAGGTCAAGGTTAAGGGACAGCTCCCCTTTTGGCTCAACCTAAACCTCAGCCTGAACCTGGAAGTCGGATGATGGAACGCCTGGTCGAATGCGTGCCGAATTTTAGTGAGGGACGGAACGCGGACACGGTTCGCGCGCTCGTCTCGGCGATCCGGGCCGTCAAGGGCGTCTTTCTGTTGGATGAGGAGATGGATCAGGATCACCACCGAGCGGTGCTGACGTTTGTGGGGGCGCCGGAGGCGGCGGGGGAAGCGGCATACCAGGCCACGCGAGCGGCGTCCGGCCTGATCGATCTTAGGCGGCATCAGGGCGGGCATCCCCGCGTGGGCGCGACGGATGTCGTGCCGTTCGTGCCGATCCGGGGCGTGACGATGGGGGACTGCGTCGCGCTCGCCAGAGGGGTGGGAGAGCGGATCGGGAGGGAGTTGAACATTCCGGTCTTCCTGTATGCGGAGGCCGCTTCGCACCCGGACCGGGCGAACCTTGAGGCCTTGCGGCGGGGAGGACTGGAGGGATTGGCCGGGCGGATGGAAGCCGATCCGGCGTGGGCCCCCGATTTTGGTCCTCGGACGTTGCATCCGACGGCCGGGGCGACGGCCGTGGGAGCGCGGCCGCCACTCATCGCCTACAACGTCAATTTGCAGTCGGGAGATCTCGACGTAGCGAAGGCCATCGCCAAAACGGTTCGGTTTTCCAGCGGCGGACTTCCTTGCGTGAAAGCGATGGGGGTGGCGCTGACGAGCCGCCGTCTCGTCCAGGTTTCGATGAACCTGACGAACTTCGAGAGAACGCCGATCCACGTGGCGTTCGAGGCGGTGAGGCGCGAGGCCGAACAGCGCGGTGCGCCGGTCTCAGGGAGCGAGATCATCGGCTTGGTCCCGCAGCGGGCTCTGGTGCAGGCCTCGGAGTCCTTCCTGAAGTTGGAACGCTTCGATCCGACCCAGGTTCTGGAAACCCGCCTTGAGCAGGTCCTGGCGCGTGAAGCTCCGCTCCGCGAGGCCCGGCCTCTGGACCAGGCTGCCTCCGCCGCAGGCCCCGGCGAGTTAGCCTCTTCCGTCTCGGGTTTCCTGGACGCGGTGTCGGCCGGCACCCCGACGCCGGGAGGCGGCAGTGTCGCGGCGCTGGCGGGAGCGCTGGCGGCTGCGTTGGGTGTGATGACCTGTCGGATCGGTGAACCGGCGGCCGAGAAGCAACCGCCCGGTGACCAGGCGAGTCGGTCTCCAGGCACCTTCGATCATAGGTCCGCGGAACGGCGCCTCACAACCCTCCGCGAAAAACTGCAAGGTCTCATTCAAGCTGACGCGGATGCCTATGCAAGCGTGGTGCGGGCCTACCGCCTGCCGAAAACCGATCCCGCCAGGCCGGAGGCGATCTCGGCCAGTCTACGGATCGCGACGGAGGTGCCGCTCGAGACCGCCGCGCTCGCTACTGAAGTCGCCTCCTTGTTGCGAGCGCTGCTTCCGCAGACCAAAGCCACCGTGGCCTCCGATCTCAAGGTCGGACTGCTGCTGGCGCTGGCTGCGATCGAGGGCGCGCTGGAAAACGTCAAGACCAACTTAAAATCTCAGAGAAATCAGTCGCTTAACAAGGACCTCGCTACTCGCATCCAGGCCATCACACAGAGTCTTGTAGAACTAAAGGGGCTGTGATACACTCGCTTCGTTTTTCCGAGTACGCGTAGTTCTCGCTAGCCTTGGGAAGCAACACCGTCGGAGGAAGGAAGCCGGTTCAGGATGGAAATCAAGGTCTTCAATAATAACGTGGAAAAGGCCCTGAAGGTGGCCAAGAAAAAACTGGCCGGGGAAGGCCTCTTTCGTGAATTGAAACGGCGCCGATTTTACGAGAAACCCAGCGTCAGGAAAAAGGCCAAACAGCGCGAGGCCCAGCGCCGACGTCAGAAGTGGCTCGCGAAGCATCGGATGGAGTGACCGGTCCTCGCTGCGTGTTCCGCTCCCCCCTGTCCCTCTGATCAAGACTCTCCGTCAGACCCCTCGATGCGCGACTCCGACATCCATACCGCCCTGCGTATCCTCAGACAGGAAGTGCGTCAGTGGCAGGAGCCTGTGGTCGGGGTGGTCGCCAGGGAGTCACGCGACCCGTTCCAGATCCTGATCGCGTGCGTGCTCAGCCTTCGCACCAAGGACCAGACGACGACCGAAGCGAGCCGGCGGCTGTTCGCCTTGGCGTCCACCCCGTCCACGATGCGACGGCTGTCCCGCCGCCGGATCGAAGCGGCCATTTACCCGGTCGGCTTCTATCGCACCAAAGCCAAACACATTCGGGAGATCTGCCGGCGCCTGTTAGAGCGATATGGCGGCTCCGTCCCTGATTCGATCGAGGAACTCCTGACCCTTCCAGGCGTGGGACGGAAGACGGCCAACCTCGTGGTCACGGTGGGGTACGGAAAGCCGGGGATCTGCGTGGACACCCATGTGCACCGCATCAGCAATCGGTGGGGGTACGTCAAGACGAAGACCCCCGAGAAAACCGAGCAGGCCTTGCGCCGGAAGCTGCCGCGCCGGTACTGGATCACGTTCAATGATCTGCTGGTCACGTTCGGCCAGAATCTCTGCCAGCCGGTGTCGCCGTTCTGCAGCCGATGCAAGCTGGAAAGATACTGCAACCGGGTGGGAGTGAGCCGCTCGAGATAGGCTATGGGCTATAGGGAAGGCAAAGGGCCAGAGGCTATAGGCTATGGGAAGACCGACCTAACCTATAGCCTATCGCCCATCGCCTCTAGCCTTCCCCAGCGCCTATAGCCAATAGCCCATAGCCCCTCGCCTATTCAGATGAAGAGCGTCGTTTCGGCGCCGGCCGTTAACGAAATGATAGCCGGAAGCCCCATCACCTCGTCCACGTTCTTGGCCACCGCCTCGGCGTCTACGCCCATGTATTCGAGGCCGGCGCTGCAGGCGATCAGTCGGAATTGACCGACCGTCCTGGCTTCCTTGAGCATCTCGGAGATCCGGGGCACCTTCTTCTCTTTCAATAAGCGAGCGATTTCCTCCGCCGATTTCTTGTACTCCGGGGGGAAGTCCACGGCGTCAATCCGCCCTTCAGCCAGTTTCTTGATGGTCCAGAAGAGCAGGACGACGATCACGTCCTTGCCCATGGCAGCGGCGGTCAGGCCGATCGTGGCCACTTGGTGGAGTTTGTCGTAGGTGGCGTTGTGGGCGAAGATCACGAATCGAGGTTTTGGCTTCACGGCGACACCCGGGACATCCGGCGTCTCTCGTATCTCGTCATTCGTGAAGCGTCAGGATCGAGCGACGAGATACGCTTCACGAGGAACGAGCGACGTGTCTTGTTGGCGTGCGGATTATAGGCCCTGTGTCCGAGGCGTGGCAAGGGTCAGCCCTTGGGC
>JBOHOM010000180.1:0-7286 GCA_050731075.1 Nitrospiraceae bacterium | reverse complement strand
GTCGCGCAGACCGATACCCATCTCGTCTATCGGCTCAAGAGCTAGCGAGTAGTCCGGAGGCGGCGGGAGTGCTCAGACAGACCGTCTTGAATCGCGGGACAGGGGGGCTGGCCGTCGCGGCGCTGGTGATCAGTTGCGCCACGACACAAAACCAGGGAGGGCTGGACTCCGTCGAGGCGGTGTTGGTGGCACCAGAGAACCTGGTCAGAGCCGCAGTGGTTCAGGTTCTTACAGAAGCCAGGTATGAGGTCAGCGGGGAAGATCAACCCGAGCGTATCCTGAGCACCGGCTACCGGCAGGAGATCGATAGCCCCTGGAACTGGCTGCTGGCGTCCCGTTTCGGGGTAAGCCGCAGCCGGGTTCACGCGACCATCCTACCCGAGAACGAGATCGCCACGCGACTCATCATTCAGGTGACCTACGAGAGCAAGGGCAGCCTGTTCGCCTCCTGGCGTCACTATGACACCCCGCTCCAACAGAGCGCAGCGAACCAGCTACGCCTGGTGAGGAACACGCTCGGCCTCCAGTGAGAGTTGTGAGTTATTAGTTTTGAGTGTTGAATTTTGATTTCCTCGCTGAGAACCCAGGCCCCATAACTCAAAATTCAAAATTTACACCTTAACACTGCTACTCAGCCCCCTCCTCCCCCAGATCCACCCCGTACCGTTCGGCCATGCGATACAGCGTCCGGCGATCGATTCCCAGAATCTTAGCAGCGCGAACCTTGTTGCCCCCCGTTTCACCCAGCACTTTCACCAAATGCTGTTTCGACATCTCATCCAGCGTGACCAACGCGTCGTCACGCCCCGAGACCGTTCCGGCACTGTCACCCAAGGGACCTGTTCCGGCCTTCCGGATGATCTCCGGCAGATCCTCCGGCAGGATCAGCGGACCATGTGCGAGGGAAACGGCCCGCTCGATCACGTTCTCCAGCTCCCTGACATTCCCCGGCCAGGGATAGCGTTGGAGGAGGGCCAGCGTGCCAGGAATGAACCCTCTGATGGGCTGCGCGTTCGCCCCGGAGAATTTCTGCAGGAAATGGTGGGCCAGCGTCGGAATATCGTCGTGGCGCTCACGCAGGGGAGGGAGCACGATCCGCACCACGTTCAAACGATAGAACAGATCTTCCCTGAATCGCCCTTCTTTAACCAGGACAGCCAGGTCACGGTTCGTGGCCGCGATGACTCGGACATCGACCTTGATCGAGGAAGTCCCTCCGACACGGCGGACCTCCTGTTCCTGAATGACCCGCAGGAGCTTGACCTGAAGCGCTGAACCGATGTCCCCGATCTCGTCCAGAAAAAGGGTGCCGTCATGGGCGGCTTCGAATAACCCGTGTTTGACGCCAATGGCCCCGGTGAAGGCGCCTCGCTCGTAGCCGAACAGCTCGGATTCCAGGAGCGTGTCCGGCAGAGCGGCGCAGTTCACCGGCACGAACGGTCGCTCCCGCCTCGGGCTGTTCGAATGGATGGCGCGCGAGACCAACTCCTTGCCGGTCCCGCATTCACCCTCCAGGAGAACGGTGCTCCTGCCGACCGACACGCGCGCGACCAACTTATACACCTCCAGCATGGGTGGGCTGCTGCCGACGAACTGTGACATCTCCTGTCGCTCGCGCAACTCCCCCCTGAACCGGGCATTCTCGCGCACCAGACGGCTGTGTTCGAGGCTGCGTCGGACGACGAGCTTGATCTCCTCCTTCTTGAACGGCTTGGCCAGATAATCATACGCGCCCTGCTTGATGGCCTCGATCGCCCCTTCCATGGACCCGAAGGCGGTCAGGAGCACGATGGAGGTGTCCGGGCTGCATTGCTTGAATTCCCGCAGCACCGCGATGCCGTCGATGGCGCCCATGCGGAAATCCGTCAGGACGAGGTCGAAGCTCCTCTCGCGGCCGCGCGTGATCGCGTCGGTGCCGTTGGCGGCTGCCTCCACGTCGTAGCCTTCCTTCCGCAACGCCTCCACCAGGAGGTCGCATGCGACCGCGTCATCATCCACCACCAGGATGGTTCCCTCAGTGTTTCCCATCGCTCCCCGCTGCCCTACCGGCAGCCAGTTCTGTGTAGCTTGGAAGGGCGATGACCACCATGGTTCCTTTCCCCACGACGCTCTCGATTGAGAGAGTCCCTCCATGGGCCACCACAATCTCCCGGCTGAGAAAGAGTCCCAAGCCCGTGCCATCTCCGACGGCCTTCGTGGTGAAGAACGGCTCGAACGCCCGTTTCAGATGCTCTTCAGGAATCCCGCATCCCGTATCGCGGACCGTCAGCGTGACCATCGTCTCGATCGTCGGCTCACCGGTCAGGCGGCGTTCCTCCAATTCCGTGAACGTGGCTGCACGACGCCCCAGCACCATCACCACCTCATCGCCGGATTGCGTCGCCGCCAGCGCATTCGTCAAAAGATTGACGAGCACCTGGCGGAGTTGCTCCAGGTCACCCCAGACGACGGCGGTCTCGACCCCCAGATCCATTCTGAGCCTCACCATTTTTCCCACGAAGGAGGGCTCCATCAGGGCCACCACGGACTGGACGAGATGCTCCAGCTGCAAGCGCGAGGGGGCCGGCTTGGGTTGCCGGGTCGAGGACAACTTCTCCGTGATGATGCGCACCACCCGGCTCAGCTCCGTGTCGATGATGGCGATCTTCTCCTTCATCTCCGGCGTCACGCTCGGCTCTTCCCCGAGCGACTGCACGTGCCACGCGATCGAATGCAACGGGGTGCCCACCTCGTGCGCCACCGATGACGCCAGAAATCCCAACGCGGCCAGCCTCTCTGAGCGGCTCAGGGCATCCTTGACTTCCACGAGTTGCGCGTTGGCCCGCAAGAGCTCGGCCCGAGCCGCCTCCTCGCGGGCCTTGCGCTCCTCCCGCGTCATCGCGAAATACGCCACCCCGATCAGCACACCGACCACGACGGTTCGGTTGATGACGGCAGACACGAACCGACCCGGCTTCGTCGGTCTGAGTAGCCCGATATACGTCGCCACGACACACAACGCGACGGTCAACAACATCAGCCGGCGGTTCCTGGCCGTGGCCACCAGCAGAATGGGAAGCACAAAGCCGTAGGCGCCGACGATGTTGGCCGGCGCCGCCATCTCCGCGGCGACGATGAGCAGGAACAGCGCCGCCGACCCGCCGAGCACCAGCGAGGGTTTGTTCACTCCAGCGATCAGCCTGAACTGCCGCAGAAACGAGGGCATGCGCGTCGCCTCGGGCCTCTGACCATACTGGAAATTCATCCCCCTCGCAAGCAGACTCCGCTCACCCTCCTGTCGGAGGCCGGACCGCTCGCAGCGCGGAGGCAAGCTGTCGCAGCCTCGGATCACGCCGAAGCTCTTCCAGTGAGAGCGAGACCTTTCGCGACCAGTTGGGGTACTGGGTGACGGTGCCGGGCAGGTTGATTTGCGCCACCTCCCCCAGCACGTCTTCGAGGTTCGCCAGCACCACCCATGAGGGGGTCCGCGCGAGATAGGCGTGGATGGCTCGGCAGAGATCCGGGGTCATGTCCTGTCCCGCGGCGGACTCTTCGGTCATTCCGTGCGGCAGCAGTCCCTCGGCACGCAACGCGCGCAACACCCGCACCTTGTCCCGCTGGCGGTCTTCCAGCATCCGCTGCCGCGCGGCCTCATCGGGATAGTTTCCAAGTTGAGACCGGACCTCGATGTCCTGCGCCCCCCAGAAGCCCGACAAGGTCGGCAGGTCATGGGTGCCGACGACGGCCATGGCCTGTCTCGGGTAGGCGCCCGTGGCCTGCCACTCGCCCTGATCCGTTCGCTCGAAGTAAAAGACCCGGTACGACAGCACCCGTGAGTCGGCCAGCCGCTCGCGGATCCAGGGGGGCACGGTCCCGAGGTCTTCCCCCACGATCACCGCGCGGTGACGCATGCTCTCCAGGGCCAGGATGCCGAGGAGATCCTCCGTCGGGTACCGGACATACGTGCCCTCGGACGGCGGGAGCCCGCGCGGAATCCAGAACAGGCGGAACAGCCCCATGACATGATCGAGCCGAAGCGCGCCGCCGTGTTTGAGACTCTTGCTCAGCAGGTCGATAAACATCCGATAGCCGCTCGCGCGCAGGCGCGCAGGATTCACGGGCGGGAGTTCCCAGTTCTGCCCCTCCGACGAAAATGCGTCCGGCGGACAACCGGTATCCACGCCCAAGGCCAGGACATCCTGATACACCCAGGCGTCGCTGCCGCTCCGATCGGTTCCAATGGCAAGATCATGGTACAACCCGATCGGCATGCCGAGCGCGTGTGCCCGTCCAGCCACCTCTCCCAGTTGTTCACTAGCCACCCATTGGAGGTATTGGTGAAACCGGACTTGCGGCGCGTGCGTGACCCGGAACGCGGCCGCCGCGGCCGACTTGGGGTGTCGGTACGGTTCAGGCCAATCCTGCCACACCGAGACGAGTGGATAGAGGCGGCGGATCTCTTCGGAGAGAGCCTGGAACAGGGCGAATGTCTCCAGCGCCTCCCCCTCTTCCCGGATGTATCGGTCGAAGGTCAGCCCACGCTCCGTTTTGGGGCGCAGGGTACCCTCCTGGCCGCCAAGATGTCGCTCCTGGAAGGTCGCGAACAGCGCCTCCAGAACCGCCCGCTTCGCAGCGTAGACCTGATCGTAGTCGACCAGTTCTGTTTGCCGCAGGGCCTCCAGCCCGGACCGGAATCCACTGTCCTCCAGCATCCGTTGCGCCGGCTCAGACTCCTGGAATTCCGGGATCCGTTCCACGTCGAGGTAGAGCACGTTTAGGTACAGCCGGCTTTCCGGGGAATACGGACTGATATGGTACGGTCGTCTGTTCCTGAGCGCATGCAGCGGGTTCAACCCGATGATCCCGGCTCCCAGGTCTTTGCCGGCCCACTCCAGGAATTCGGCCAGATCGCCAAAATCCCCGACCCCCCAATTTCGGGATGATCGCAGCGCGTACAATTGGAGCGACAACCCCCATGTACGACGCCCCTCGCCGAACTGAGAGGGCACATAACAGTGGGACGGCACGATGATCAGGCGCAGGGTGCCCTCGACAGACCACGAAGGAGTTTTGGCATACGCCTTGAGATCGTAGTAGCCGAGCGAGAGCCCTGACGGAACAGGGAGCTCGAAGCGGACGTGGCGCCGCTGCCTGACGATGTGGGCCTCGGCGGGCGCAAGCCCCGGGCCGGTCTCGCCCTGCTGCTGAAGAGTGCCCTGTTCGTCCCAGGCCTCCCAGAGAATCCGGATGTGTTGATCTTCGCCCTCTTCGGCCGGCATCCGGAACGACCAGCTCCCCGGGCTTTCTCCGACCCGCAGGACCAGCACCGGATCGCAGGGGTGCTCCCACGGCGCATCCGCGCACGCAGCCAACTCGCGTCGTATCTCGGCCTCGGTCTCGGCGCGCACACCCATCGCGGCCAGAATCGCCCGTTTGGACCGGTCAGAGGTGGGATGCCGGCGCCCCCAAATGTCCTCATAGTCGGCCGCGATCCCGAACCGTTCCGCCAATTCGTGCAGCAGGTGCTGTTCGCTCTCCTCGCTCATGGGGGGTGAGTGTGAGATAAGACCGCGTCCAAGTCAAGGCGAGGTGCCTCGCTCCGTATGGCTGCGTATGGGGCAATGGGGTAGAATGGGGCCATGATCGAGATCACGCTGGTCCTCTCCGCCGTCGTCGCGGTCGGAATTGTCGGGATGATGGCGACGATCGTGACCCCGCACCTCATGACCGAGCTGGGGTTGTGGACGCTCCTGATCGGGCTGGTGACCGGGGTCCCCACCGGTTTCTGGTATCACGTCGTTCTCTACCGCGTACTCGCGCGCAAAATGCCCGTTCCCGCCAGGTGGTGGCTGGCGCCGGTGGACTTGCACCGCCATCTGGGCAGCGAGGAATTCGCGCGCATCCGGCCCTGGTTCGCGCTGGGCGGATTCGGCTTCGTCCTGTCGGTGGCGGGAGGGATTGCGGCGATGGCCGGGCTGCTGTTGGGCAGCGGGATGCGATAAGTTGTGGGAGCCCTGCCCGAGCAGATTCGGTTCGGCACCAGCTCTTGGGCTTACGAAGGCTGGCAGGGGTTGGTGTACCGACATCCTTACCCCAAGAGCCGGTTCGCCAAGGACAGCCTGGCTGAGTATGCCGCCTATGAGTACCGGGGTGCCCGCCTCTTCAGGACCGTCGGGCTGGATCACACATTCTACCGCCCCCCTACGGCGGGGCAACTCGCGCAGTATGCCGCTCAGTTGCCGCCCGGGTTCCGGGTCTGCTCCAAAGTCTGGGAGGAGATGACCATTCCGGTCTACGCTCGCCACGCCCGGTACGGCGCGAAAGCCGGAACCGCGAATCCTCGGTTCCTGGACGCGGGGCTGTTCGAAGAGCTGGTGCTCCGTCCCTCTCAAGAAGGGCTGGGCCGATGCCTGGGCCCCTTCATTTTTGAATTCCAGCGCTCCGGCCTCGAGCCGGCTCCCTTCCTGACCGCCCTGGATAACTTTTTGGCCCATCTCCCGGCTGGCCCGCAGTACGCGGTCGAGGTGCGCAATCCGTCCGTGCTGGGCGCCAGTTACCATGACCTGCTGAAGGCCTACGGGGCGACACATGTGTACAATCACTGGAACGCCATGCCCCCGCTTGCGGCTCAGCACGTGTCGCTGGGGCAGAGCTTCACCGCCGAGTTCGTCGTGGTCCGATTGCTGACGCCCCTGGGTCTTTCCTACGCCGATGCGGTCAAGCGCTACACCCCGTACAACCGGCTGGTCCAGCCGCTGCCCCAGATGCGGACCGATACACTGGCCCTGATCCGGCAGGCCATGAGCGAGCAGCGGCCTATCTATGTCTTGGTCAACAACCGCGCCGAAGGCAGCGCGCCGTTGACGATCCAGGCGCTTGCCGACGGGCTTTCCGGGCCGGTGGAGACCCAGGATTGCTGACCACCATAGCCGCGTGGTAGCATGTTTTCAGCACAGGACAGCGACTGACCGGTTAGACGTTTTCATTTGGAGGTCTGGCCATGAAAACGTGGAGTATCCGCCGCGAAGTGTTCGTGGTCTTCGGGATGATGGTTGCAGGAGTCTCGATGGGGTGCGTGAGCAGCAACACTTATGAGCTGGCGAAGAGCAACGCTGAGAATGCCAAGCTGCTCTATCAGAATGAGCAACGGCGCTCTCAGGAGCTCGCCGGCACCGCCAAGCAGATGAAGCTGCAGATTGAAGGGCTCGAAGCTACCCTCCGGGACACGCGAGAGAAGCTGGAGCGTACAGACAGGGACTGGCGGGAAACGCGGGATGAGCTCCTCAAGCTCAAGATCGAGCAGGAGC
>JBOHOM010000179.1:0-4589 GCA_050731075.1 Nitrospiraceae bacterium | reverse complement strand
GTCCAGTGGGTGACGGAACAAATCGGGCGGTGTCGCGCTGCGCGACTGCTTGGCGCGATATGCGCCCGACTACAAACTTAGTGGCAGTGCCGCGCCAGCTTTACCTGCACGCAATGAGGTTGTGTGCCGAAATAAGGGGTCGCGTTCCGCGACTTCTCCTTAAAGTCTGGCGACAGCCAAGCTCTCGTTTCCCAGCGCCTGACTGATGTCGCGAAGTGACACCTAATTACGGCAACCAATGCCATGGCCTGCTGGTGATGCTGGCGCGGCATTGCCTGGTCATTAAGAATCGGACGTTTGTCGCGCCAAGTGCGGTATGGTGGGCGATACTGGTATCGAACCAGTGGCCTCTTCCGTGTGAGGGAAGCGCTCTTCCGCTGAGCTAATCGCCCATGCGAGCACGCGAGTCTAACATGGTGAATAAGGTCAGTCAACGACGCATCAGGGATGCGGGAGTCGGCTTGACATCTTTCGAATACGGTCCTTACAATGCGAATTCGATGGAGATTCAAGCAGATGCGTGAAGACGTCATCGTCATCGGTGGTGGCCTGGCCGGATCGGAGGCGGCCTGGCAAGCCGCGACGCGGGGCGCACGTGTGACTCTGTACGAAATGCGCCCGAAAGAGCCGACGCAGGCCCACAAGACGGGTCTGCTGGCCGAATTGGTGTGCTCGAACTCCTTGGGCTCCGGTGACTTGCTCAACGCCCCCGGTATCCTCAAAGAGGAGATGCGGCGCTTGAATTCGTTGGTGGTCCGGGTGGCGGATGAAGTCCGGGTGCCGGCTGGAACGGCGCTGGCCGTGGATCGTGATCAGTTCGCTCAACGGATCACCCAAACCCTGGAGAGTCACGCGAATGTCCGGATCATCCGGGAAGAGATCAAGGAGATCCCCACCGACTGCGTCTGCATCATCGCGACCGGCCCGCTCACATCCGACGGCATGGCCACCGCCATCCGGAACCTGACGCATTCCAAGAACTTGTATTTTTTTGACGCGATCTCGCCCATTATCGACACGGACTCCATCAAGATGGAGGCGGTGTTCCGAGCTTCCCGGTACGACAAGGGCGGGGCCGACTATCTGAATTGTCCGATGGACGAAGCGGCCTACGATGCCTTTCACGACGCGCTGCTCAAAGCGGAGAAAGTCCAGCCGAAAGAGTTCGAAAAGACCCCCTATTTTGAGGGCTGCATTCCCATCGAGGTCATGGCCGAGCGAGGCCGTCAAACGATGCTGTACGGGCCTTTGAAGCCGGTGGGGCTGGAAGATCCACGGACGCGCACCCGTCCCCACGCGGTCGTCCAGCTCAGGGCCGAGAACCTCCACGGGTCGTGTTACAACATGGTCGGCTTCCAGACCAAGCTGACCTATCCGGAGCAGCGACGCGTGTTCCGCATGATCCCCGGTCTTGAGCAGGCCGAGTTCCTCCGGTACGGCAGCCTCCACCGGAACACGTTTGTGAACTCCCCCGAGCTCCTTCGTGACACGTTGCAGCTCAAGGCGCGAGGCACCGCGTTTTTTGCCGGGCAACTCGTGGGAGTGGAAGGCTACACCGAATCGGCTGCCATGGGAGGCTTGGCGGGCATCAATGCGGCGAGGGGGCTTGCCGGACTGCCCCTGGTCACTCCGCCGCCCGCGACGGCGCATGGGAGTCTGATCAGTTATATTACGACCTGTGAGCCCCGTCATTTCCAGCCGATCAACACCAACTTCGGTCTGTTCCCGCCCCTCCCGACCCGGATCAGGGACAAAGACCAGAAGCGGCGCCTGATCGGCCAGCGCGCGCTGGAGGATCTCGAAGCATGGAAGACGCGATTCGCGCTTTCGTGACGTTTCTTGAGATAGAGCGAGGGGCGTCCCGCGAGACGATTCGTGGCTACCGTTCGGACCTCCGCCAGTTCGTCTCCTACGCCGGCACGCTCCGTCCCGCCACGGCGTCCGCGCTGACCCCCGAGGAGGTCGACCCGCTGACGATTCGCGGGTATCTGGCGTGGCTGGACCGGAAGAAGGAAAAGAAAGCCTCGCTGGCGCGGAAGCTGGCGGCGCTTCGAAGTTTCTTCCGGTTTATGACGCGTGAAGGGCTCGCGGAACAGAATCCCGCCGCCGAGGTCCGCACCCCCAAACAGCCGCAATACCTGCCGCGGGTCCTGACCAAGGACGACGCCAACGCGCTCATGGAATTTCCGGAAGGGGACGACCTGTCGGCCAGGCGCGACCGCGCGATTCTCGAATCGCTTTATTCCACGGGCGCCCGCGTGAGCGAGCTGGTCGGGATGAATGTGGATGACCTGAACCGGAGCGACGGCTTGGTCAGGCTTCGCGGCAAAGGGAGGAAGGAGCGCATCGTGCCGATCGGGACAGTGGCCCTGGAGGCGCTCCGGGAGTACCACGAACTTCTGTCCCGTCACGCGTCACGGGCACCCGTTGCTCCCGCAGAGGCAACGGGTCCCCGGCGTCACGCGGAACACGCGCAGCCTGTGTTCTTCAACCCCCGCGGCGGGCGCCTGACCGCGCGCAGCGTGGAACGGATCGTGGAAAAATATTCCCGTCGATTGAGCGGGGGAAGCGTGAGTCCCCACGCGTTGCGCCACTCGTTCGCGACGCATCTGCTGGATGAGGGAGCGGACCTCCGCGCGATCCAGGAAATGCTGGGCCACGCCTCGCTCGCGACGACGCAGAAATACACCCACCTGGCGACAGACCACCTGCTGGAGGTGTACGACCGGGCCCATCCGAGGGCAGGGAGGCTTTCAGGCATGCGGCCGGTGGCAGGGAAGGCTCGACCATGAGGATACGCTCCACGACCATTCTCTCCGTGAGGCGCGGGGGCAACGTCGCCATGGGGTGCGACGGCCAGGTCACGGTGGGCACCACCGTGATGAAGAGCAACGCCCGCAAGCTCCGTCGTGTCCACCATGACCAGGTGTTGGCCGGCTTCGCGGGTGCCACGGCCGACGCGTTGACGTTGTTCGAGAAATTCGAGGCCAAGTTGGAAGAGTACCGCGGCAACCTGACCCGGGCGGCGGTGGAGCTGGCCAAGGACTGGAGGACCGACCGCGTGCTCCGGCGATTGGAAGCCCTGCTGGCCGTGGCGGACCATGACTATGCCTTCGTCATTTCCGGGACCGGCGACGTGGTCGAACCGGAGGACGGCATCCTGGCGATCGGCTCCGGAGGGCCATACGCGCTGGCGGCCGCCCGGGCCCTCCTCAACCATTCAACCCTGGAGGCGCGCGCGATCGTCGAGGAGTCCATGCGGATCGCGGGCGGCATCGATATCTATACCAACCAGCAAATCATCATCGAAGAGCTCAAACGATGAATGCGAAGAAGGACATGGCTTCGAACCCGCAGACACCGCCACGCAGTCTTGACCGCCTGACGCCCCGCCAGATCGTGGAGGAACTGGATCGCTACGTGATCGGGCAACGGGACGCCAAGCGCATGGTGGCGATCGCGTTGCGCAACCGGTGGCGGCGGCAGCAGTTGAGCGCCGAGCTTCGGGACGAGGTGATCCCGAAGAACATCATCATGATCGGCCCGACCGGCGTCGGGAAAACCGAGATCGCGCGACGTCTGGCGAAGCTGGCCCAAGCTCCCTTCCTGAAGGTCGAAGCGTCGAAGTTTACCGAGGTCGGCTACGTCGGGCGGGACGTGGAGTCGATCATTCGCGATCTTACGGAACTGGCGGTCGGCATGGTCAAGACGGCCCATGTGGAGCAGGTGCAACAGAAGGCGGAGCAACTCGGAGAAGAGCGGCTGCTGGACTTCCTGCTTCCCCCGACCAGCCAGAAGCCGACCCTGGGCGGGTTTGAAGACACGGGCTCGGACGCTTCCACCACGATCGGCTCTGAGTCCTATGAGGCGACCCGCTCGAAGCTTCGCCTCCAGTTGCGCGAGGGCAAACTGGATCACCGCTCGGTCGAACTGGAAGTGAAGGAACGAGGGCTTCCCATCGGCGTGATCTCGAACGTCGGAGGCATGGAGGAACTCGAGAGCGGCCTGCGCGACATGCTCGGAGGGTTGTTCCCGGGAAAGAAGAAGAAACGGATCATGAAGGTGCCCGAGGCCCTGAAGCACCTGACGCAGGATGAAGCGCAGAAGTTGATCGACATGGACGAAGTGATCCGAGAAGCGGTCACCAAGGTGGAACAAGCCGGCATCGTGTTTCTGGACGAGATCGACAAGATCGCCGGGCGGGAGAAGAGCATCGGGCCGGACGTGTCCCGCGAAGGCGTACAGCGAGACCTCCTGCCGATCGTGGAAGGCTCCACTGTGAACACGAAGTACGGGCCGGTTCGGACCGATCACGTCCTGTTCATCGCCGCGGGGGCGTTTCATAGCGCCAAGCCGTCGGACCTGATCCCCGAGCTCCAGGGGCGGTTCCCCATCCGGGTGGAGCTGGAGGCGCTGACCAAGGAGGACCTTATTCGGATCCTGACGGAGCCCCGCGGCGCTCTGGTCAGACAGTACCAGGCGTTGCTGGAAACCGAGGGCGTCGCGCTGGACTTCACCCGCGACGGGTTGGAAGAGATCGCGGCGACGGCCGCTCAGGTCAACGACCGCACCGAGAATATCGGCGCCCG
>JBOHOM010000178.1:0-5233 GCA_050731075.1 Nitrospiraceae bacterium | reverse complement strand
CCTTGGGGTTGAACATCTCGATTTGCCGGAGCAGGAACGCCTAGCAGGTGTCCACTTCGTCGGGCTCGGGGTCGCGATTATTCGGTGCGCGGCACTTGATGACGTTTGCGATATAGACCTGGGACCGGGACAGCCCGGCGGATTGGAGCAGCTCGTTCAGCAGTTTGCCGGCCGCGCCGACGAAGGGCTCGCCCTGCTTGTCTTCGTAAAAACCCGGTCCCTCGCCCACGAACATGATCTGCGCATTGGGATTCCCCACGCCGAACACGACTTGCGTGCGTCCGAGCTTGGCGAGCTTGCAGCGCTGGCAGTTGTAGAGGGCGGCGCCGAGTTCCTGAAGGGTTGTAGAGGACGAGGGGTCGGAGGTCATGGAAACCAAACCGGGCAGCATGATAGGCGGGGACGAGGAATAAGTCAACGGCAGAAAACGGGAGGCTGGGCTGACGAGGGGCGAGCCTGCTCAGGCTCCGCGATGATGCGTTGACCTCATCTCAGGTATCGTTGCCCATACTGTTGGTCCCTGCGCCTTATCGGATTAGTGGAACGGCGAAGGGACAGCCTCGCCACTGCTCCACCTCTTGTTCCCGCTATCGCGGCAGCCTTCGAGGCTCATCCCCTCCATCCCAGCCTAAACTCCACGAACGGGAAAGGAGAGTGATGGGCGAGAAGGCGCTTTTCTGCCCTCTCGCCCATGCAGCATAATTCCCGTTGCCCCTTGGAGAAGCCTGCGATGGGCCTCCCCTCGAGGGGCTCGGGGCCTGAGCTTGTCGAAGGCAGTCGAGCGAGTGTTCGGGTGAGGGGACATCCCTACTGGCAGGATGGCAAGGCAGGATAGTTTTTTCAGCAGGTCAGTGCTTATCGGCGTAGTTGACGTACACGAGCATGATCAGGCCGAACAGCACCAGGCCTGCGAGGATGAAGATGACAACGTCCATCGAAGCGCTACCTCAATCTATTGGTGTCAGAAACCATGCGATGGCGATAAGCCCGAGAGCCAGAAGGAACGCGACGAACACCGTCAGCAGGGTGATGGCTTCTTTGGCGAACAAGCCCGCCGCCGCGACGGCCGTCAGCAGATATTTTGCCAGGTCGAACAGGACCGGCGCTAGGCGCTCTCGCCGCTTGCCCTGTCTCACGTGCATTTAATGACACAAGCTGGGTGCGGTGTCAAATGCCTCGTTCCACTGCCACGCACATCAGCATGACTCGCCCGCAATGGCGCTCCTTCGACCGCCCCGACGCGCACGCTGCTGCCTGTCGCTCCATGAACCAGGGAGGGGAGTGAGAGGAGGGCGAGAGGGCGCTATGTTGCCCTCCCGCCCTTGGGGGTTGCTAGTAGCGCTCCAACAGGCCTTGAATCTGCTCAAGAAGTTCCTTTAGATGCTGCTTCGCCTCGCTGGAGGGGACTGAGGCCTTCGGGTGGCTCTGCGGCCCGCTCGCCGGTGGGGGCACCTCTTCCTCGAGTCGAATCACGCCTCGGCCGGGCTTCTGCTCGGCCGCTTGCCTATCCAGAGCCCGTTCGAGCCTGACCCTCACAAGCTCCTCTTGAGTTTTCCGAAAGTCGTCCGCGAGGTGTTCCAACCGGGCCACCGTCTGCTGGAGCGTCGATTCCAGTTCCTTCAGCCGGTCCTGGACTTCCGTCGTCCTGGCCTGGGTGTTGGCTGCCCTCAGTTCCCGATTGAACGACTCCATCTGCGGGCTCAGGAATGGCCCTTTCATCTGAGCGGGATCTCGCAGCGGGGCATTCTGGACCCCTTGCTTCACCTGATCCTGTGAACCCCGGCTGGCACAACCGACGATTAGCACGGCGAGTGCTGCGAGGAGCGTCATCACAATGGTCAGACCGCTGTTTTGGCTTCCCTTAGTCATGACCTCACCTCTTCAAATGGCTCGGAGCATTACCAACGAGCTCTCCAAGCCGATCAGGCCTGGTGCAGGTATTCTAGACCCCTGACCAGAGCTGTCTGCGCACGCAGAAAGGGGACGGTCCCCATGCTGCAGAGGCCTTCAAAGTGCGCTCCCTCTTCTATGGAGAACACGGGCGTGTGGACTTCGCCGATCAGGACACTGGATCTGAGGAGCCGGACCTGGTTGGCCGCAGTGACTCTCCCGTTGATCCTCCCGTTGTTGACCAATGCGCCCGCGCTGATGGTTCCCTCAATGACTGCATTTTTTCCGACCTCCACCCTCCCGTTCGTGTGAATCTCGCCTTCGATCCGTCCGTCGATTCGAACCGTGCCGACAAAGCTAGCCACGCCTTTGAAATTGATGCCCTCTCCGAGAAAGGTGATGTCCTCCTGCCCCGCTCTCCCGCTTCGATCCCTCTGTCTTATGGTCCACATGGCTCACCCCAAATTCCCTGTGGGCGACATTTCCCGCTGCCTCTCCGATTCCTACTCTGCAAAAGGTCGGTAGTCAACCCTCCAAAAGTATGGCATCAAATGATAAAGGAGAGGGTTTACTTCTTCATCTTTTCGGCGAACTGCTGGCGGAATTTGGCGAGCTTGGGGTTGACGACGTACACGCAGTAGGGCTGTGACGGGTTTCGCGCGAAATACTCCTGGTGGTAATCCTCGGCCATGTAGAAGGGGCCGGCGGGGACGATGTCGGTGACGATGGGGCTCTCGAAGAGCTGGTCCTTGGTCAGGCCGGCGATCACCTCCTCGGCCGTCGTCTTTTGCCCGGGCGAGTGGTAGAAGATGGCCGAGCGGTATTGTGTGCCGACATCGTGGCCCTGACGGTTCAGGGTGGTCGGATCGTGGATGGCGAAGAAGACTTCGAGGATGTCCCGATAGGAGACGATCTTCGGATCGAAGGTGATCCGCACGACCTCGGCATGACCGGTCCGGCCGGTGCAGATCTGTTCGTAGGTAGGGTTCGGCGCCTGTCCGCCCATGTAGCCGGATTCGACGGACTCCACGCCTTTCATCCGGTCGTACACCGCTTCGAGGCACCAGAAGCATCCACCCGCCAGCGTGACGACCTCCTTCCCGGCAGGCACGGTCGCGTGAATATCCGGCGTCTTCATCGGGGCTCCTCCATCTTCATGTGAATCGCGTCGGCGCACAGGTCTCCGCTCAGAATGGCGCTCTCCAGCGTAGCGGGAAGACCGGTGTCGGTCCAGTCTCCGGCCAGGAATAGATTTGCAAACGGACTCTGGTGGAGCGGCCGCAAGGCCGCAGTCCCCGGCTTCATCGAGAGAAAGGCATGCAGCTCTCTGACGATCCGGTGGTCCTGGGCCACGGCGGTCGAGAGGGGCGGGAACGCCGCCCGGACCTCATGGAGCGCCGCTTCGCGGAGTTCCCGATCCGGTCTGTCCCACACATCCGCCTTGCCGGTTGCCACCAGCGACACGAGAGTCCGTCCGCCCTCGGGTCGACTGACCATCCAGTGGTAGGTTTTCCCGGATTGCAGCAGCAGGCGTGGGGCCGGGGACAAGCGATCCAGCCACAGGTGGACCGTCAGCGCGGGCGAATCGGCCAACCCGGTCAATTGCTGAAAGTAGGAATAACGGGCGAGCGCGCCTTCCGGAAGCAGCCGGCTGAGGTTCCGGTGCGGCAGCGCCGCCACATACCATTCCGCTTCAAGAGTGTCTCCAGTGTGGAGCTGAACGCCGCTCACGCCCCGGGCATCACATCGGATCTGGCTGACCGGAGTATCCAGGCGAATGGTGACGCCGGAGACAAGGAGGCGGGCCCGAGCCGGTTCCAGCAGCAGGTGGCGCATCCCGTGGGCGGGAATGGCGATTCCCGAGTTGCGTCGGGCGGAGAGGAAACACCGGGCGAGCATCGTGATCAGCATCGCGGCTGAGACCACCGTCAGATCGTCCCCCAGAAGGAACCGGGCGAGGGGGCTCCAGACGCGGCCTCGCGCGGCCTCGGATTGGCCGCGTTCCGCGAGCCATTCCCCGGCTGTCCGACTCTCAAGGTCGGGAGGCAGCGCCGGGTCGTGTTCCCAGGTTCGCTCGAGCAACATCAGGGCGCGCCACCGGTCCTGGAACGTGAGCCCCCTGAACGTCGCCAGGCCCAGCAGGGCGTGGAAGGGAGCCGGCGCCCACGGGCGGCGGAGGCGGACGGTGCCGTCGCCGTGGAGGAGGAACTCCCAATTCGACCCCCTGGACAATCGAACCTGATCGGCCGTTCCCAGCGTCTGCAGCAAGGCGAGGGAAGCCCGGTGGCATCCGAGGAAGACGGGCGGAATGGCCTCAGCGTCGGACTTGATCAGTCGGCCGCCCAGCTCACTCCCTTGTTCCAGGAGCGTCACGGCGTAGCCTCGCGCGCTCAGCCGAAGCGCGGCGGTGAGCCCTGCGGGGCCGCCTCCGATGACGAGCACCGAACGACGCATCATGCCAGGCAGAGGGGGTGAAGGAGGAACGACGAATGATGAATCAGGTGCCACTCCGCGCGAGCAGCCCGCGCGACCTGAGCCACACCCCGGTGGCGATCGCCAGACGATAGGGCGGGGCGAGACTGATGCGGCGCCCGAAGACCCGGTAACCGGACGACTCGATCCGCCTCAGGATCCGGGCGTAGACGGCGCGCATGATTTCGGCGACGGTCAGGGCGCGGCGGTCCTCTGCCGGCAACACCTGGGCCACGCGACGCGCGGCCTCGTAGAACTTGCGGGTCCGCTCGCATTCAAATCGCATCAGCTCCAGGAAGCTCGGGGAATAGGTGCGCGTCAGCAGATCCTGCTCAGGGCAGCCGAAACGCGTGAGGTCCTCCTGCGGCAGGTAGATCCGTCCCCGTTCCGCATCAGCCCCCAGGTCTCTCAGGATATTGGTGAGCTGGAACGCGATGCCCAGGTTGATCGCGTATTCGGAGGCCAGCGGTGAGCGGGTGCCGAACACCTTCAGGCAGATCAGCCCGACGACCGAAGCCACCCGGTAGCAGTAGAGCCTCAGGTCGTCAAACGTGGCGTAGCGCCTGGTGGTCAGGTCCATTTCCACTCCGGCGAGGAGATCCTCGAACAGCTTATGGGGAATCTCCAAGCGGCGGGCATGCCCGGCCAGGCAGATGGTCACCGGGAAGGTGGGAATCCCCAGGTAGGTCGCGTTGAGCTCGTCGCGCCAGCGCTGAAGCTGCTCGCGCGGGTCGCTGCCGGGGGGCGCGTCGTCCACCACGCTGTCCACTTCCCGGCAGAAGGCGTACACGGCATACATGGCCTCGCGGCGCGGCGGGGGCAGGAAGAGAAAGGAATAGTAGAAATTGCTCCCGCTTCGCTTGGTGACGGC
>JBOHOM010000177.1:0-5220 GCA_050731075.1 Nitrospiraceae bacterium | reverse complement strand
CCTGCTGCCCGCCCCGGTGTCGCCCTCCAACCCGAGAGCCGCGCTTCCGATCGTCCGCGAGGCCTGGCTCAGCAGCGTGCCGAACGTGCGGTCCTCTCGAAAGAGCCTGCCGGTCACCGTGAGGGTCGTCCTGCGGGTGAGCGCGACGGCGAGTTGGCCGCTGAAATTCTCGTGTCGTGAATCGTCGGTCCGGTCCACCGGACCGCGCTGGTACGACGGGACCGGAATGAACCCGTTGCTGTGATACCACCGATAGTCCAGGCTGAACCCGACCCGTTCGGCGCCATAGTGGGCAGTCAGCGACTGGTTGTACGTGCTCAGGTTCCCGAGTCCGGTGGACGACCGAAAGCGGGGACCGAAGGCCGGCCGGTTCGTGAGAATGTGAATCACCCCGCCCATCGCCCAGGTTCCGTACAGGTTCGAGCCGCCCCCCGGCACCACTTCGATCCTGGCAAGGTCATCCGGCACGGTTCCCCAGTTGATCCAGCCGCCAAAGCCATCGTTGAGCGGCACGCCGTCCAACAGGACCAAGGCGCGCCGGCTTCCCAATCCGCGCAAGCTCACGGCCTGGGCGGTCGGGTGATTGTACCGACTGCTCAGATTGCTGGGTTGTACGCCGGGCACGTACCGGAGCAGGTCGTCCACTTGATGCCCGCCGCGAAGCGGCGTCCGGTTGATCTGATCGGCCGTGAGGATGGTGGGGGCCGCGGGCACCTGGCTGAGCGGCTGATTGGTTCGCGTGGAGCTCACCCCCACGTCTCTGCTGAGCACGGGTGTGTCCGAGCTGCCCGCCCAGGCCTGTGGCGCAGCGAGGAGGAACAGACTGCTCGCGACCCACTGGAGCCTCACTCTCATGCCGACGAAGCCCTCCTCGCGTCCGGAAGTGGACATTCTCGACGAGGCAGCGATTATAGTCCTCTGCCACCTTCCCTTGTAATCAGCACCTGTTCGGGCTAGGCTAACGCCAAAATGACGTGCGAGGTTCGACATGAAGTCAGAACGCCAATTAGACGACCTCCTTGCCGCCTACGTCGCTGAGTTCGTCACGCGCAACGGAGCGGCCAGAACACTCAAGCAGCGGCTGGATGACGTGGGGGTGGGGTTTTCCCCCCTGGCCGATCACCTGACCTTCCGGACGGATCACATCGACCGGCGCGCAGAGGAATTTCTCCGGTTGGGGTACCGCTTCTCAGAGACGCTCCAATACGACGACTGGTTCGCCAAGGTGTATCGAAAGCCGGGCTATCCGGCGCTGTTCATCGACCAGGCCTACGAGGACGAGCGCGGCCGAACCAGCATCATCCCGGGATGGGTGGCCAAGTTCGGCGACCGCACGCTCCATCACATCGCGGTACGGGTCGAGGACATCGAGCTGGCCATGGACCATCTCCAGCGGGCCGGCGTCCGTTTCGCGGGCACGGTCGTCGGCGAGCGGGGCGGACCGCTCCGGCAGGTCTTCACGGTTCCCGAGGATGTGACCGGGGTCGCCTTCTCCGTCGTCGAGCTGACGGAGCGGCATGAGGGATACCTGGGGTTCTCCCCGCCCCAAGCCGACAGCCTCATGAAATCCACGGCCAAGAAAAGCGGGGCGTGAAAAGAGCCGGTTGCCCGGCTCGGCCAACTCTGTTATGGTGGACACGAGCGGAGTTGGAGACGAGCAGGAGACCGAGCCATGGCGTGGGATCCGAAAGATCCGTGGGGCGGGAAAACCGATTCCATCGATGACCTTCTCCGACAGGCCCAGTCGCAACTGCGGCAGGTGATGCCGTTCCGCGGCATTCCCGCGCTGCTCATCGTGCTGGCTGCCGTGCTCCTGGCCTGGCAAGGCGTGTTCATCGTGGCTCCGGACGAGGAGGGGGTCGTCAAGCGGTTCGGCGACGTCGTGCGCACGGTCAGCCCCGGGCCTCACTTCAAAATCCCCTTCATCGAATCGGTCCTGCAGCCCAAGGTTCAGAAGCTGCATCGCATCGAAGTCGGGTTCCGCACGGACCGCCAGGGCCGCCAGCAGATGGTGCCGCGCGAGGCCCTCATGCTGACCGGCGATGAAAACATCCTGGCGATTGAATTCATCGTCCAGTACAAGATCAAGCATGCGGGGGATTATCTGTTTCGCGTCGCGGACATCGAGGAGACGATCGGAAAGGCGGCCGAAGCCTCCATGCGCGAGGTGATCGGAAAGAGCAAGATCGATGAAGCGCTCACCACGGGAAAGGCTGAGATCCAGCAAGACACCCAAATCCTTCTCCAGGGAATCCTGGACCAGTACCAAGCCGGTCTCCAGATCGCGGCGGTCCAGTTGCAGGATGTGGACCCGCCGGAGGCGGTCGTGGCCGCGTTCAAGGACGTCGCCAGCGCGAAGGAAGACCGCGAGAAGCTGATTAACCAGTCCCAGGGGTATCGCAACGACATCATCCCCAGAGCCAAGGGAGAGGCCGCGCAAGTGGTGAACCAGGCCAAGGGGAATGCCCAGGCGCGGGTGGCACGGGCCGAGGGTGAGGCGAATCGGTTCCTGAAGACGCTCAAGGAGTATGAGCAAGCCAAAGAGATCATCAGCAAGCGCATCTACATTGAAACCATGGAAGAGATCCTTCCCAACGTGGAGAAGGTGATCATCGACGGGAAGGCCGGCGAACGGGTGCTCCCCTATCTCCCGCTCGATCGGCTTCAGAAGCCGGCGAAGGCCCCCGCGACCGCCGAGGAGAGGGCCTCGCCGTGACGAAGCAGAACCTTCTGATTTCCCTGCTCGCCATCGTCATGCTCCTGTTCATCCTGGGAGTGTCCCCGTTGTTCGTGGTGGACATCACCCAGACCGCGATCGTGGTCCAGCTCGGCAAACCGGTGAGAAACGTGACCGAGCCCGGCCTCAAGGTCAAGGTGCCCTTCATCCAGGAGGTGACGTATTTCGACAAGCGCCTCCTGGACTACGACTCCTCGGCCCAGGATGTGATCACGCAGGATAAGAAGACGATCCTGATCGACAACTTCGCCAAGTGGCGCATCACGGACCCGTTGAAGGTGTACCAGGCCTTCCAGACCCAGCGGGCTGCTCTGCAACGATTGCACGACATCATCTACTCCGAGCTCCGCGTTGAACTCGGCCGGCACGACCTCTCGGAAATCGTGTCCAAGACCCGCTCCGAGATCATGAAAGTCGTGACCAAGCGGGCGAACGAAAAGGCCTCCGCGTACGGCCTGGAGATTCAGGACGTCCGCATCAAGCGCGCCGACCTGCCCGAGCAGAATGAAAAGGCGGTCTTTGCCCGCATGCAGGCGGAGCGTGAGCGTCAGGCGAAACAATACCGCGCGGAAGGAGCCGAGGAAGCCCAGAAGATCCGGTCCGAGGCCGAGAAGGACCGCGAGATCATCCTGGCGGAGGCCTATAAGACTTCGGAGCAGATCCGGGGTGAAGGGGATGCCAAGGCCTTTAAGATCTACGCCGGCGCCTACCGCCAGGATCCGAAATTTTTCGAGTTCACACGCTCGATGGAAGCGTACAAGAAGACCTTCAACGGCAAGTCGACCATCGTGATGAGCCCGGACTCGGAGTTCTTCAGATTCCTGAGACAGCGCTGACCGCGCAGGCTATGGGCGAGAGGCTATAGGCAATAGGTTCAGATCCTTCACCTGCCCCTCGCTTACCTACCGATTGCCTATAGCCCATAGCCTATCGCCTCTCTTACGACAGTCCCACGATCTCGCCCGTCTCCGGGTCCAGATCGATCAGTTCCCCGGCAGGCCGTTTCGGAAGTCCGGGCATGAGTTGGATCCCCGAGCAGATCGCCGTCAGAAAGCCGGCGCCGGCAGCGATCCGAAGCTCTTTGATCGGCACCGTGAACCCGGAGGGCCGCCCTTTGAGTGCGGGATCGGGCGAGAGCGACGAGGGGGTCTTGGCCATACAGATGGGCAAGCGTCCGAAGCCGAGTGTGGAGGCCATCTCGATCTGCGCGTCCGCCCGCTCTTCGTAGCGCACGCCCGCCGCGCCGTACATCCGCCGCGCGATCGTCTCGATTTTCTGCTTGATGGACGCGGCATCGGGGTAGAGCGGCGCGTACGCAGACGGCCGGTCGCAGGCTTTGACGACCGCCTGGGCTAACTCCTCCGCGCCTTTTCCGCCATCGGCCCACGGCGTGCTGACGACCGCAGCCTCCGCGCCGGCCGCCACGGCCCGTTTCCTGGCATATTCGAGCTCATCCAAGGGATCACCTCCGAACGCATTGATGGCCACCACGGCCGGAACGCCGAACGCCTTCACGTTCTCGATGTGCCTTTCCAGGTTCGATAGCCCCTTGGCCAGCGCGTCTTGGTTCGGCCCTGTCAGCCCTGCCGGGAGCGGCGCGCCCGGCTTGGCGGCCCCGCCACCGCCGTGCAGCTTCAGGGCCCGCAAGGTCGCCACCACCACGGCTGCGTCGGGGCGGAATCCGGACACCCGGCACTTGATGTCAAAGAATTTCTCCGCTCCGAGTTCGCTCCCGAACCCTGCCTCGGTCACCACATAGTCCGCGCACCGCAGCGCGATCGCATCGGCGAGGATGGAGCTGTTTCCGTGGGCGATGTTGCCGAAGGGTCCCGTATGCACAAACGCCGGCGTTCCCTCGACGGTCTGTAGCAGGTTCGGACAGAGGGCCTCCTTCAGCAACGCCGCCATCGCGCCCGCACATTTCAGCGCCTCCGCCGCGACCGGTTGCCCGCCCTTGGTCAAGCCCACCAGGATGCGGCCGAGCCGGCGACGGAGGTCAGCCAGGTCGGACGCCAGCGCCAGGATCGCCATGACTTCGGAGGCCTCCGTGATGACGAACTGGACCTGCCGGGGAGAGGATCCGTCCGCCATTTCTGTTCGGCCCCCCCGCAAGGCCCGGTCGCTGAGGCTCATCGCCCGGGGCCAAGCGATCCGACCGGGGTCCAGATTCAGCGCGTTGCCATGGAAGAGATGGTTGTCCAGGAACGCCGACAGCAGGTTATGGCTGGCCGCCACCGCGTGAGCGTCGCCGGTCAAATGCAAGTTGATCTCGTCCATGGGGATCACCTGCGCCTTCCCTCCGCCGGTTCCCCCGCCCTTGATGCCGAACACCGGCCCGAGTGAGGGCTGGCGCAGCGTGACCACCGCGCGGTGGCCTTGCCGGCACAACCCCATCGCCAGCCCGATGGACGTGGTCGTTTTCCCCTCACCCAGCGGGGTCGGATTGATACCCGTGACCAGCACATACCGCCCTTTCGGCCGGC
>JBOHOM010000176.1:0-3330 GCA_050731075.1 Nitrospiraceae bacterium | reverse complement strand
AGGGCAACGCATCGTCGCGGAGCCTGAGCAGGCTCGCCCTTCGTCAGCCCAGCCCGTCCCCCTGCACCTCTCGTCTATTTCCGGTTTCTTCAAGGCAGGGGCCATGCGGTCTGGAGCGCACGTCCGCCGGAGCGGCGGGGTCCCACCCGGCATCCGGAGAAGGAAAGCTGGAACTGACCAAGGCACCGCGATCACACGATCGCGGCCGCGGGAATTCCAGAAGGTTTCCACTCCGGACTGCCGAGGAGGGGGTGCCGCGAGAGGCGCGGAAGCGGAAGACCGCATGCCACCTGAGTGGGTTAGAAGTTGATGGCTGGATGATCACGGATTAGCGATCGGCTTTGAAGCGATCGCTGAGAAAGGTGACGGTGGATTCCCATGCCAGCCTCGCGGCCTCAGGGCGATAGGCATCCTGACGGGTCTCGTTGCAGAAGGCGTGGGGCGCGCCGTCGTAGGTCTGAATCTCGACCGATTTCCCGAAATCCTTGGCGGCTTGCCGCAGTTGTTCGACTTCCTCCGCGGTCACCCACTCATCGGCTCCAGCCCGGTGGTACAGCAGAGGACAAGCCAGCTCCTGCAACACCGCCGGCGGCATGACCATCTTGCCGTAGAACGAGACCGCCGCCCGTAACCGCTTGCGCAGACACGCGAACCGGATGGCCAGTGAGCCGCCCATCCCGAACCCGACGACGCCGTGGATGTTTCGCTTGACCTGATCACGGGTATTCAAGTATTCGCAGCAGGAATTGATGTCCTGCAGCATCTCGCTCTCTTTCATGCGGCTCATCAGCGCCGCCGCGACCTCTGCATTGACGGTGACCATTCCGCCCTGCCTGATATACAGATTCGGGAGGAGCACGGTATACCCTTCGCAGGCCAGCCGGGCCGCCAGGTCCTTGATCTGTGAGGTCAGTCCCCACCACTCGTGCAGCAGCACGAGGCCGGGATAGGTGCCTTTTTCCTGGGGCCAGAACCGCAGGCCCTCGACCTGCACGTCTTTGGAAATCCGCGTGACGGCGTACGGATCGGTCGCGGCGTCCGACGCGGAGGGGATGGGGACTCCGCTGGGGAAGCGGACCGTGTTGACGCCGATCTTTTCAAGGGGGAACGGCGGAACCCGATCGGGCATCGCTCTCCTGCTTGATCCGTGGGGCTTCCCGGAGACAACGGCGCGATTTGAGACTCTGCGAGTTGCGAGGCTCGCGCGAGCGGAGGCGTACTATAACCGCGGCGGTGGTGGTTGTCAATTGTGTGCAAAAGCGGGGACCATTGGTTGACCTGCCCGTGAGGCAGGACTAGAATGTGCGGTCACAGGAACCGATCAGGCGGCCGGAGACATGCAGGAGACGCTGCGCCGCCTCAGCGATGGATCTGAAGAGGAGGTCACCGTGGGAAACAAGCTTTATGTAGGCAGCCTGCCCTATACGACAACGGATCAGCAGCTCCAAGAGCTGTTCGCACAACACGGAACGGTCAGTTCGGCCAAGGTCATTTCTGATCGGTATACCGGCCGGTCACGCGGCTTCGGGTTTGTCGAGATGGCGACGTCCGAGGACGCCCAAAAGGCCATCGCGGCGCTGAACGGGACGCAGTACGAAGGTCGGGCCCTGGTCGTGAATGAAGCCAAACCGCAGGAAAAGCGGGAACGCTCCTCATGGGGGGGCGGTGGAGGAGGGGGCGGCGGGGGAATGGGCCGCGGCGGCGGACGTCGTTAGCACGCACGACAACGGAAGTCATTGTGATGTGTTCGGAGAAAGGCCGTGTTGGACAACACGGCCTTTTTGTTGCCTGGAACCCCAGTAACGGGCAAACGGCCGCAGGATCGTGTTGACACCGAGAGGAATCGGCCTGATCGGGCTGGGCAGACACGGGATGCGGTATGCCCGGCATCTGTTGGAGCCTCTCCCCAATGCTCGACTGGTCGCCGTCTGCCGCCGTGATGTCGAGCGGGGCTCGACCTTTGCGGCCAGACACGCTCTCAGGTTTTACCAGGACTATCGTGGCCTCATCGCCGACGCGGACGTGCAGGCCGTGGTCGCGGTCACGCCGCCTTCCCTTTCCCGTCCGATCTGCCTGGAGGCTGTCCGCGCGCGAAAGCCGATCTTGATCGAGAAGCCTCTGGCCCCCACCGGTCCCGAAGCGCGCGAGATGGTCCGCGCCGCTGAGTCTTCAGGCATCCCCCTGATGACCGCCCAGACGCTCAGGTTTGATGCTGCCGTGATGGCGCTGAAGGCGCGGCTTGCCACTGTCGGGCCGAGACGGTATCTGGTGCTGACCAACCGGGTGGAGCCCCGCCTCGAGGTCACGCAGAATCCAACCGACTATGCGGGCCGGGGGGTTCTGCTGGAGATCGGCATCCACCAACTGGACCTGGTTCGTTTCCTCACCGGCGAGGAGGTCGCCGAGGTGCGCTGTGAAATGGATCGTTCGTCGGCGGGAAGTCCGGAGTCCAGAGCCTTGGTCAGTCTGCGAACCACGGGTCATTTGCCGTGCCTCGTGGATGTGTCGCGGGTCACCAGCGGGCGGGTGAGCCGAGCCGAATGGGTGGGCGCGGACGGACAAATGACCGCGGACTGGGTGCGCCACCAGGTCAGCAAGACCTCGGCGCGCAGCGGCGTGGAGGAATGGCCGGTCGAGGATCGCCCGACCGTGGATGCCACGCTTCGGGCGTTTCTCGACGCGCTCGACCGCGGGGCCCCGATGCCGATCACGGGCCTGGACGGGCAGCGGGCGGTGGAAATCGCCGACGCCTGCTATGAATCCGCCGAAACGGGAAAGTCAGTGAAACTCGGCTAGGGGCCAGAGGCGCGAGGCAATCGGCAATCACAATAACTCAGAACTTAAAACTTCTTATCCTCCCAATAGCCCCTGGCCACGAGCCCCTCGCCCGGAACTACGTTTCGGCCACGATGTGCGTGTCCGTTTCCTCCACGCCGTCAATCGTGTGGATCTTGGTGATCACCACGTCGGACAGCGCCTTTTCATCCCCCACGCTGACGAAGCTGAAGATGTCCGGCTGCCCGAAGCACGGGTGCGCTTGCTCGACGCCGGGGACCTTCTTGAGCGACTTGAGAACGTCCTTGGTCTTGCCGGCCTTCACCTTGATGAGAATGTAGGCTTTCGTCGCCATGTCGGACCTCCTTATCTAGCTTTTCCCCGCTCACTCATTCTTGAAACCCGGCATCTCGCCCTGTCGTGCGGCATACGCTTGGTGCAGCTCCTCCCCCCGTGCGGCCAGCCGGCTGCGCGCCGTGCGGAAAGTCTGGGCGAGCAGCTCGAAGTCGCTCCGCCCGACGTTGTAGGCCTGCAATCCCTCGATCAACACACGCT
>JBOHOM010000175.1:0-16902 GCA_050731075.1 Nitrospiraceae bacterium | reverse complement strand
AACATGTCCCTTGCACGGGCCGTCATCGGGGGGCTGACCGTCTCCACCTGCATGACCCTGCTGGTCGTGCCGGTCCTGCATGTGATGGCCCGACGCCGCTTCGCCATCCACCAACCCAGCCAAACGCAGAATGCACTATAATGTTTCGACCACCTACAGCGGAGAGCACGTTGCGGAGAGGGCCTCTCAAGATGATCCTGTGGGGTGTAGGAGGAATCCTCCTCTTCGGGCTCGCGTTTATCGTGCTGCAGGAGCAGCATCTGACCGTGGCGAAGCCCGGGGCTTCTGGCCAGGCAGGTGAGGCTGCGGACAGCGCCACCGGCGTAGTACCGGTGCAGGTGATGAAACCTCAACGCCGAGACATCGCCGCGACGATCACCCTGCCGGCCAATATCTCGCCCTGGTACCAGGCCACCCTCTATGCGAAGGTGCCGGGCTACCTGACATGGATGGGCTTCGACAAGGGGGATTCCGTCAAGAAAGGAGAGCTCCTCGCGGTCATCGACGCCCCTGAAGTCGAACAGCAATACCGCCAGGCGGAGGCCGATTATGCGATCAAGCGGATCACCTACGAACGGCTCCATAACGTTTGGAAGGAAAACCCCGACGTGATCGCCAAGCAGGACGTGGATGTCGCGGAAGCGGCGGCTGAGGCTTCCAAGCATCTGATGGACAACCGCCGCGCCATGCTTGGTTACACCAAGGTGTACGCGCCGTTCTCCGGTGTGATCACCGCCCGATTCGCAGACCCCGGAGCTCTCATCCAGTCGGCGGCCACTTCGGCTACGCAGGCCGTCCCCCTGTACACGATCATGGATTTGGACACCGTCCGGGTTTACGTGAGCGTCCCCCAGGAACTGGCGTTGCTGGCCAAGCCCGGCGTACCGACCGTGCTCACGTTCAAGGAATTGCGCGGGAAGGAGTTCAAAGGCTCGATCACCCGGACGACAGAAGCTCTGGACCCCGCCACCCGAACCCTCCTCGTCGAGATCGACATGCCCAACAAAGAGCGGGATCTCCATCCGGGCATGTACGTGAGCGCCACGCTGTACCTCCGGGAGCATCCGAACGCCCTCGTCGTCCCGCCCGCCGCGATTGAGACAGGCGGCTCCAACGGCGGGAAGTCTGTATTTTTGGTTGAACAGGGCAAAGCCCGCCAGGTGCCGATTGAGACCGACATCGATGACGGAGTCTGGGTGGAGGTCGTCGAGGGTCTCACCGGCAATGAAGACATCGTCGTCGTAGGCAAAGCCAGCTTAACCGACGGGCAGGCAGTGAAAGCTTCCACCTACAACCTTCCAGAAGGCAAGCCGTCCAGCCAGAAGTATTAGGGAGGATACCCATGCGACGAACTCACGCGGACAGGGCAGCAGTTGGAGTCGCCACTTTCATCGCATTTGTTCTGAGCCTTCCCCCCCTGGTTGGCGCGGAGATGCGGAAGCCACCGGTCAAGCCCGCCGGTCAAAGCGGCGCTATCGGTAGCTTTCTGGGGTTGAGGCAGGCCATTGAGATCGCCTTGGAGAAGCATCCGGTTGTTCACACAGCCGACGCCAACCTGAAAGCTGCTGAAGCTCGCACCGAGCAGACCCGCTCTCTTTACTACCCTCAAGTCTACGCGAACTTCGACAGCACGGCAGGCGTGGGAGGGATCAATCCCCGTTTCTCTGCGCCGGCTGGCGCCATGCTTCGACAGAATCTGAGTCAGTACACGGGCGGTGTCATCGCCAACCAGCGGCTGTACGATTTCGGATTCACTCAGAACCTGGTGGACTCAGCCAGGCGCGCCGCGCTCGCCCAGGAGCAGGACGTCACCGCCCAACGGGCGTTGGTCGTCCTGAACGTGCAGCGGGCGTTTCTCAACAGTCTGAAGCGACGCCGCCTGGTACAGATCGCCGAGGAAACCGTACGGCAGCGCGGGATCATCCGATCTCAAGTGGATACGCTGTACCGCCAGCAGCTCAAGTCCAAGCTCGACTTGGATTTAGTGCAGGTCGAGCTGACCAACGCCGAGTCGGCGCTCGTCAAAGCTCGAAACGATCTCAAGGCCAGTTTTGCCGACTTGAACCGGGCGATAGGGATCACCGGGCCGGAAGATTATGTCCTTGAGGATGTCCCGATCGAAGTGCGTGCTCAACGGCCGCTCGACACATTCATCACGGACAGCCTGTCCCATCCTGAGCTCCAACGGGCGAAAGAGTTTGCGCGGTCGGCAGAATCACGTCTCCAGGCCACGAAAAGGCTGTACCTCCCCACCATCTCGGCCGTGGCCAGCGCCGGGGACTTCGAAACCTTCGACACGGGTAGGAACGAGAGAACCGGAGGCTGGTGGACCGCAGGCGGACTGGTCTCGATGCCCTTGTTCACCGGCTTCCTGATCGAAAACCAGGTACGGGAGGCCAGCGCGCAGCAGATCGCCGCGGAGTCCGGCAGCCTGTACATCGAACAGGCGTTGACGCAGCAGGTGACGACGGCGTACCTGGATACGATCACCTTCGCGCAACAGATCAAGCTGGCAGAGGAGCAGGTGAAGACTGCGCAGGAAGCCTTGCAGTTAGCCAGGGAGCGGTACAGATTGGGATTGGGATCGATCGTGGAGGTCACGCAGTCGGAGGTGGCGCTCTTCGGGGCTCAGACCAGGCTGGCAGAAGCCCAGTATGACTATAAGATTGCCGAAGTCACGCTGGCGTATGCTGCCGGCCTTACGAGAACTGCCGCGGCAGCCTCTCTTCAACCATAAATCATCACATGAAGAATAGTGGTCAAGGCATTGATTGAACAAGTAAGATAAAAGTTTCGCGGCCACGAGCGCCGCAAGGGCTTGCCCTCGGGCAGCATCATCAGGCCGGGGGCGCCTTGGTGACGACCAGGACGCCGTCGCGGACGGGGACGAGGTTTGCAGTGATACTGCGATCAGCCGTGACGAGCCGCCTCAGCTCCTGGATGGCGGCGATGGCGGGATCCGTAGCAGGATTCACCGCGCCGAGAGTCATGCCCTGAGTGTTGTCCAGGAGCAGCGCCCCGGCGGGCGCGAGCAGCTCCAGGCCGCGGCGGTAATAGTGGACGTAGTTCCTGGTGTCCGCGTCCACAAAGATCAGGTCAAACCGGTCCGCAAGGGTTGGCAGGATCTCGAGCGCCGGCCCGACCCGTACGTCAATCTTGTTCCCGTGCGGGCTGCGGCTGAGGCGCTTGCGGGCAAGTGCGGCCAGGCCGGGGTTGATCTCACAGGTAATCAGGGTGCCGTCGTCCGGGAGCATCTCGGCCATGGCCAGCGCACTGGTCCCGTCGAACGTGCCGATCTCCAGCACGCGCCGGGCGCCGACCCTTTTCACCATGGTCTTCAGGAACGTCGGGTCTTTCATGCCTAGTGCCGTTCCAACTCGTCTTGCCAAAGATGACGGCGCAGCATATCCCACGCTCTCATCGACATCGAAGTCATGCCCTAGCCGGGGAAAGTTGGATCGGCACTAGAGATTGGGATTCATCGGCAGGGCGAGTGTGAAATACTTTCCCTTTTCTTCATAGAGAAGTCTCTTCTCCACGAGCTCCGCAAGGGCTTGCCTGAGGCGGGCCGGGTCCGAAGCCGCCGCATGCCCCTGATCCTTCAGCCCGTCCAGGATTTGTTCCAGAGACTTCGGCGCCTCATTACAATACTCAATCACGAATGCTTCGGGCCAGTCATACCGTTGCCGCGATGGCGCCCCATGCGTGCGGCCATCAAAGATCGTCACGTACCCCATGGACTTGGAGTAATACAGAAACGGCTTATCGGACAAGGCGTGCCTGCGTTGCCACTCGTGAACGAGCTGGACCAGCTCCTCATAGACACCTGTCTCGACGCGAGACGTGATCTCGTACTCAAAATCATAGGCGATCTTCTTCAAATCCACCGTGTTGGGATCATACACATACTCGTAGGCTGAGCCGGGACCCGTGATCCGGAGGCCATATTTCTCCGGCCACTTGAAATAGGGACTGAATCGCTCGAGCCAGAACCTCCCCACGCTCTCTGGCGGCTGCAAATGAAGAATTGAGGGAATGAGCGCGATCTGTTTTCGGTAATCCTCAGTCGTCTCCATCGGAAACCCGAGAAGAATGTTCCACGAGACGTCAATATGGTAATAGAGGCTCCATTTCAGGCACTGAAGATTCTGAAGGGGTGTCACCCCTTTATCCATTTCCTGCAGTTGCGCGGCGCTCAAGCTTTCAATGCCTGGTTGCATGCACTTCACGCCGCCTTGAGCAAGAGTCTGGATCTGGCGCTTGCTGAGATTGCTCTTCGTTTCAATGAACACGTCCAGATCCAATCGCTCGGCCGCGAACTTCCCGAACAGATGGTCGATATATTTCATGTCGATGATGTTATCGACCAATCTGAACCGGATGGCATCATACCGGCTTGAAAGGTGCGCCATCTCGCGCGAGACTTGATCGGGGGACTTGGCGCGAAATTCCATCGCCTGCGCATTCAACCCGCAAAAGGTGCAGTGATGTTTCTCCCCCCACCAGCATCCGCGGGAGCCTTCATAGAGCAGGATCCGGTCCAAGCCCTTCGAGGGTCCGGCCTCGAGCTCCCGTACTTGTTCATAATAGTCGTCATAATCGGGGGGCCCCATGCGCTGGAAATCGGAGAACAAATTGGGATTCGGTTCAAAGCGGACGCGCCCGTCCTGCCGATAGGCCACTCCCGGCGGGAAACGACCCTCCCTCCCCTCCAAAATCTGCTTCACCAGAGGCGGAAAGACGTCTTCGCCCTCTCCGATCACCACACAGTCAACCCAGGGAAACGCTCTGAGGTGCTCCAGGCCCATCTCCCCGTCGTAGTTCGCTCCCCCGAAGACGATTTTCACGGAAGGGTAGAGATCTTTGATGAGCTTGGCCAGTGAGAGACTGGCGACATTCTGGTCGAAGGTCGACGTGAACCCCACGACGGGATATTGCCCCCAGTCCACTGCCGTCATCGCCCAGGTCAGGAACTGCGGGGCGATCCGTGTCGCCATCTCTTCAAAATAGGAGATGGGATGCCCGCTTTCCCGGGAGATATCCTCGAACACAGGCTTAAAGGCTCCAAGGTATTCCGCGCGCTTGGGGTTGTCCCTGAAGAGAAGATAGGAAAAGAGCCATTCGCCGAAGAGTGCCCGCTTTTCACAGAGACGTTCATACAAGGGGACCCCGATCCGGTGGGCGAACGACAGGTTGAGATAGTAGGTTTTGACCCCCAGGCCCTGGGATTTAAGGAGTGCCGAGAGAGTACCCAGTTGAATCGACGGGTACTTGGAATAGCCGAAGGGCATGTTGACGAGCGCTATGGATGCCCTGTCGCTCATATCAACGCCATACTATCGTAAGGTGCGACAGGAAGACAACCGGCGGAGGAGGAACAGGCTCGAGGATATGCTCAGTCTAGAGCTGGGCGGGAACCTTCTGTCGCCCTCGGCCTATCAGAGGTGAAGGTCGGGTTTCTCTATTTCTTACGATCACGGGGTCCAGGATCTCCCCACAAATCACACAACGCCACCCGTTGAAGCACAGAGCCCCGGTGTCGTCTCCCAGGTCTTCAAACACGTCCTTGACCATGAGGTTCTTGCAACGCGGGCAGTCTGTACCATTCATTGTCCCTGCGCAACCTCCCTCGGGCACTTCTCCGGACATTCTTGCTCCGGCATGACTATGATTCGAGCTCACCCGCGGCCTTTCGAATGAACGAGCGGGAGCAAGAGAGGCAGGAGGATCTCCCCCTGCCTCTCGGTTGTCGAGGGGAGAGTGCGCCGTGAGGTGCGCTCTCCCCCGATCTGGAACCGGCGTGGGATTACAGCCAGTTCACGCGCTCCGCCGGCCGGATGTAGATCGGCTCCTCCACCTGGATCCGCGCCACCTCCTTGCCCGACTTGTTGAACCCCAGCACGGTGTCGTTGTACATCTCGAACTTCTTCCCGTGGATCTGGGTCTCAAACACCTTCGGGCCCGGGATCACGTCGTACCGGAAGATGATCTGCTGGCTCGCCCGCCACAACTGCAGCACCGCCAGCAACTCCCGGCTCGGCACCAGGTACTTCTCGATCGCGTTGTCCACGCCCGGCCCAAACATCTGCCGCGCGTACCCCCGCGGCGACCACCGCGGCGGAATGTAAAACCCGTTGGGCTCCGTCCCCCACTGCGGGTACAACGGCAACGCCACCTGCTCCACCCGAATCGCAAAATAGAGCGGGTGCCACCGATCCTCCGCCCACAGGCCGTCCTCGCCGACCCGCACCAGGCTCTGCATGCGAATCTTGCCCACGCACGCCGCCATACAGCGCGTCTCCATCGGCTCCCCGCCCGTCAGCGGATCCTTCCCCTCAATCCGCGGATAGCACGCAATGCACTTCTCACTCACCCGCGTCGTGCCCCGGTACATCGGCTTCTTGTAGGGGCATTGCTCCACGCACTTCTTGTACCCCCGGCACCGGTTCTGGTCGATCAGCACAATCCCGTCCTCAGGCCGCTTGTAGATGGCCTTGCGCGGACAGGCCGCCAGACACCCCGGGTACGTGCAGTGGTTGCAAATCCGCTGCAGATAGAAGAAGAACGTCTCGTGCTCCGGTAGACTGCTCCCCGTCATCCGCCACGGCTCGTCCCGCGAAAACCCCGACTTGTCGATGCCTTCCACTACCGCCCGCATCGACGTCGGCGTGTCCTCGTAAATGTTGACGAACCGCCACTCCTGGTCCGTCGGAATGTACCCGATCGCCGCCTGGCCAATCTTGGCCCCCGCGTCAAAAATGGTCATCCCTTCGAACACCCCGTACGGCGCATGGTGCTTGCGGCCCACCCGCACGTTCCACACCTGCCCCCCCGGGTTCACCTGCTCGATCAACTGCGTGATCTTCACGTCGTAGAACTGTGGATACCCGCCGTACGGCTTGGTCTCCACGTTGTTCCACCACATGTACTCCTGCCCCTTCGAGAACAGCCACGTCGACTTGTCCGCCATCGAACAGGTCTGGCACGCCAGACACCGGTTGATGTTGAACACGAAGGCGAACTGCCACTTCGGGTGCCGCTCCTCGTAGGGATAGAGCATCTTCCGCCCGAGTTGCCAGTTATAGACTTCCGGCATGGTTTTCCTCCGTTCTGTCGTTGAACCCCCGCTTCAAGCGCCGGGGGGGTTACACCTTGATCTTGATATGCTCCCCCTTGAGCCACTTGAGCATGAACTCGTTCTCCTGGGCCGGGGTAAAGCCCGTCCGCACCGGCTCCCATGGGCCCCGCGCCCCGATGCCGCCGTCCTCCGCCTTCGTGATGCGGATCAGGCACTCCTTCGGGGTCGTGTTCACCGCATGGTGGTCGATCGCGTACCCGAACTTGAACTTCCAGGCGATCGCGTGCTTGCCCGGGAGTGAGTCCGTCTGGTGCATCGGCATCAGCCAGCTCCGCGTGAACGACTGCTGGGCCCCATACCGGAAATTGCTCTGATAGCCCGTATCCACCGCAATCGCCCGCCCATCCGGCCGTGTCTCGTGCCCCTTCACCGACTTCGCCGTCGACACGTACGGGGCGTGCTTCGCCATCGTCACGTGGTACGGATACGCCGGGTTGTACTTGCAGCGGATCATCAACCGGCTCACCTTGTAGAACGGATCGCTCGGCTTCCAGCCCCGATACGGCCGGTCCACCGGGTTCCCGTCCACGTACAGGTAGTCGCCGTCGTTGATGCCCCGGTCCTTCGCCGCCTGTGGGTTGATGTGCATCTGGTGCTCGCCTACGCCCGGCGTCCGCTTGTCCATCCGGTACGGATCGCCGAAGTTCGACTCGTAGATCTGCACCCAGTCGTTCACCGACCACTGGCTGTGCACGCGGTGCCGGGTCTTCGGGGTCACGCAGTAGAACTGGTACCCCTTCTCCCACAGCGGGTTCGCGTGCCGCCGGATCTCCTGCCATGGCAGCCTCAGGTTCCGCACGTGCTTGTCGTCATGGTGCTGTGCCGTGATCGGAATGCCGTAGTCGTCCGGCCGTACGTACGGATTCGACGACATGATGGCGTTCGGCAGGTACGGCGTGCACTCCGGCCCCTCGCGGTGGCTGATGAAGTTCTCGCCGTATTCGATCGCCTCCGGCTCCACCCGGTAGGTCTCGATGCGGCCCGACCGGGTCCACTGCGGCTTGCTCTCGTTCGTCTCCTCCCAGAGGGGCATCCGCGGATAGGTCCGCGTCATCACCATCCAGCCCTTCTCGGACTTCAGCATCGTGTCCGCGTTGTAGCCGTAGCACGTCGCGCTGGCGTCCAGCACCCGCTGCACGTACACGTCCACGCGGTTCTCGTACACGAATTTGAAGTGATTCTTCATCCGTGCATCGCCGGTCATCTCGGTCAGCTTTGCCGCCACGCCCGCGAAGGTGTCCGCGTCGTTGCGGGTGTCGTACAGCGGCCGGATGCCGCCCTTCCAGATCTGCAGCCACGGGTTCGATACCGTGGCGGTCATTTCCGGATAGGTGAACTCCATCCAGGTGTTCACGGCAAACGCCACGTCCGCATGGTTCACGTCCGACGTCATCTCAATGTCCTGCACCACGATGGTCTCGATATTGGGATCGACGTTCTTCACCATATCGTAGTGGTGCTTGGCGTTATTGAGGATGTTGACGTTCGCCACCCAGCGGAATTTACTCGCGGTCGGCATGTGAGTCTTCCCGGTGAACACCTTGCGCCCGTACTTCGGCGTGTTCACGATCAGCGCCGTGTCCCCGTGGTTCCAGTAGCCCACCTCCTCGCCGTAGTAGTACGACTTGACCTTGATCTCCTTGCCATGCGCATTGGGATCCAGCGTCTGGTTGAACGGATCTTCGCCCGTGTGCACGCCCAGCCCGCCACCGGACCACGGGGTCGCGTTCCAGATCCCGGCCTTGTAGTTGCCGGACCAGGTATGGCAGCCGGTCCCGAACTTCCCGATGTTACCGGTCATCGTCAGCACCAAGGCCGCGCCACGTCCCATGATGGTGCAGTGGAAGTAGTGGCACACGCCTTCGCCGTTATGGATTTGGGCCGGCTTCACCGTCCCGTTATCCCGCGCCCAGCGGACGATCAGGTCCTTGGGCGCCCGGTTGATCTGATGCACCGTGTCCAAGTCATAGTCCTGCAAGTGCACCTGATACAGCTGGAAGACCGACATCACGTCCACCTCGCGGCCGTTGAGCAGCTTCACCCGGTAGGTCCCGGTCAGGGCTGCGTCGATGCCGCTCTGCTGATACTGCCAGCCGACCGTTTCACGGTCCAGGTGTACGGCCTGTTTCTTCGTCAGATCCCAGACCATGAACCCGCCCAGCCGCTCGATTTGGTCCGGCTTCAACGCCTGCACGCGGCCGGAATACCGCTTCGAGTAGTCGGGGAACTGGAAGTCCTTGATCACGTCGCGGGGGTCCAGATACTGCAGCGTATCGGTCCGGACCAGCAACGGCATGTCCGTGTACCCCTTGATGTAATCGACGTCGTGCATGTTCTCGTCGATGATGATCTTGGTGGCGCCCAGGAACAGCGCGGCGTCGGTCTCCGGCCGCACCGGAATCCAGTAGTCCGCCCGGGTCGCGGTCGGGTTGTACTCCGGCGTGATCACCACCACCCTGCAGCCCCGCTCGATGCTCTCCAGCTTCCAGTGGGCCTCGGGCATCTTATTCTCGACGAAGTTCTTGCCCCAGCTCGTGTTCAGCTTGGCAAAACGCATGTCGCTGAGGTCGATATCGCAGTTCTGCGTGCCGTTCCACCACGGCTGCGACGGGTCCTGGTCGCCGTGCCAAGTGTAGTTGGAATAGTACCGGCCGCCCTGCGCCTGATCCGGAGTCACTTTCCGGATCCAGCTATCGACCAACGGCAGCACCCCGCCGTTGAACCGGGTGTTCATCATCTTGCCGATGATGCCCAGCACCGGCATACCCGCCCGATGCTTGAAGCAGCGCACGCCCGCGCCTTTCATCATCTCGATCATCTCCGGCGGATAGCCCTGCTCCCGCAGCCGCCGCGCCCCCGCCTCGCCGCTGTACCGCGTCGCAATGACGATCACGGCCTTCGCCAGGTAGGTATACGCGGTGTCCCAGGAGACCCGGACCATGTCGTCCAGGAACCGGCTGTCAAACTTGTACTTGCGCTTGACCTCCGGCGTCAGCTCCGGGGAGCCCGCATCCATCCACTCCTTCCAGCCCCGGCGCATCAACGGCCCCTTCAGCCGATACGGCCCGTACACCCGCCGGTGGAAGGTATACCCCTTCAGGCACATGCGCGGGTTGTGCGCGAACGTCCCGCGGTTGCCGTAGAGGTCTTCATAGGTCTGGTGATCGTAGTTCTGCTCCACCCGCATCACCACGCCGTTGCGCACGAACGCCCGGATCCGGCAGGCATGCGTGTCGTTGGGGGAGCAGCACCAGGTAAAGGAGGAATCGTACCGGTACTGGTCGTGATAGACGCGCTCCCAGGACCGGTCCGGATAGTCGCCGAGGGGGTTGCCCACCTCGATCACCGGTTGCAGCGCCGTCAGGGCCAGGGCCTTGTCGGCCACCGCCACTGCCGCCACCGTCCCGGCCGAGACCTTCAGAAATTGTCTCCGTGACAGAAACATCGTCAACACCTCCTAGTTGAGAAACCCACACTGCCTACCGAAAAGCAACGCGCCACGTGTCTGCCCATCACCTCCTCTCGTCTGAATCATCGGAATCCGGACCATCAGCCATACCCTCCGTCGGTCCTAGGCCAGCATGAGGCCTAGACGAACGGTAAGAAGTCGTACAAGCCCCATGCCATCAGAGGCAGGTAAGAACCATTCACGACACTTTAATAATATGTGATGTTTCAATGGTTTATAGGTAAGTTTGAGGACACGACGCGCCCCAAACTATCGGAGGGGTACGGTGCTGTGTAGAGATGGGAAAGGGAAACCTAGGGAGGAGAGAAATGAAAAATAAAACTCGTAACGAACTCAAAAGCTTAGATAAAGAATACAACCCATTACCGAATCGTAACATCAATCGGCTCATATGTTACGCTTTCAGGGGTGGGGAAGACCTCAGGAAGCCGGGACTCCCTGAATGGCGTGAGTGGCGGGGCCTCCCGGATGAAGCTTCCGGAGGTCAATCACCACTTCATCTTTTGCCCGGCCCAGCATGCGATCGAGGACCCCGCTCTCCCGCTTGACGACAGCCTCAGCCGGTTCGAACAATAAGTCAAACCCCTTCGCCGCCGTCGGCATCATCGGATAGCGGCGATCATACACCATCCCATAAGCCGGGATGCCGTAGATGATCCGGCGATTGCCCAGAATAAAATGCAAATACTGTTCTTGGATGTATAACCCGCCGGACGTAATCTCCCGCTTGATCGACGTCTGCGGGTGGCTCAGATAGTAGGCGATCCGCTCGTCCGGCTTCGCGTGCGCGAGCGCATCAGACAGGCGCGGCGCCAGCAGTGCGATCTCCTCTTGACTGAACGCCGGCTCCCACGGAGCCTCACCCGCAAGCATGACCTGAACGCCGATGCGGTGTTCCCGGACCTGGAAACCCTGCAGAATGCCGGCTAACTCCTCGGCGCTCATGATCAGGGGATGGCTGTGGGCGCTCGGCGGCCACTCAGGCAGCACCGTCGGATCTGACTCCAGGCGCACGAAGTTAATCGGGTCTTCATAGATCACGCGTGAGGGAACGTGGGGCAACGCGCAACCGGCGGCGGCGAGGAAGGCTGAGGCTAAGGTCGAGGCTATGGGTAGGACCCAAGGATCTTGTCCCAGCCTGAACCTCAACCTCAACCTTCTTCCCATTCAGCCTTCCGTGACGGTGATGGTCATTTCCACCCGTTCCAGCGGGTTATCTCGCCCGTCACGCTTGGCGTTCACGATGGTGTCCGCCAATTCCATCCCGCTCAGGACCTCGCCGAACGCGGTGTACTGCCAATCCAGGAAATGAGAATCGGCGACACAGATGAAAAACTGTGAGCCTGCGCTGTCCGGATCGTTGGACCGGGCCATGGACAGGACACCGCGTTTGTGCGGCTTGCTGTTGAACTCCGCCTTGATCCGGTGGCCCGGCCCGCCCATCCCATGGGAGGAGCGGTCTTGGCCCTTACTGTTTGGGTCGCCTCCCTGAATCATAAACCCCGGAATCACCCGGTGAAAGGTCGTCCCGTCGTAGAACTTCGCTTGCGTCAACTTGATGAAGTTTCTGACGTGGTTCGGCGCCACATCGGGATAGAACCTGAGCACCATCTCTCCCCATGACTTGCCCTTTGAGGTCACCGCGATCGTCGCGCGGGTCTTATCGGACGGTTCTGACATGGGAGCTCCTTCTGGCCGGGGGCTACTGTGTTCCTGATGCCCCGGCCTCGGCAAGTCCGGCACTGATTCCGACCCAGTGTTCGCCATCATCATCGCTTCTGAATACCCCCGAACTGGTGCCCGCATAGAGGGATCCGTCGTTCGAGGCGATCAGCACTTGGACCGAGAGCTCGGTCAAGCCGTGGTTGAGAGGAGTCCATTGACGCCCCTGGTTCAGGCTCTTAAAGATGCCCCGGCCGGTGGCCACAAAGAGCCCCCGCTCATTCGTCACGATCCCACGGATCGAGTCATTCGGCAGAGCTCGGCTGATCGGCCGCCAGGTCTGTCCACCGTCACCGCTGCGAAAGACTCCTCCGTCGAACGTCCCGGCATAGAGACCTTGATCCTTATCCACCGCCAGGACGCGGATAAAATTCTCCACCAGCCCCTCGTGGTCGACCAGTCCACGCGTCAATCGCGTCCACTCGGATGCCGTCGCCTTGTAGCGAAACACTCCTCGTCCGGAGGTCCCCGCGAACAGGGTGCGCTCCGGCGCCATCACGAGACTGTGGACGAGGGTCTCATCCAGCCCTTTGGTGACGACCCGCCAGCGGTTGTCTCCCTCTGCCACGCGATAGACGCCGTCACCGGTCCCTGCATAGACGACCCCCCCGTCGATCAGCAAGGCTTTGATCTCGAGGCGTTTGAGACCGGCGTTCATGGGCTCCCATCTCTTGCCGCCATCCCGGCTCCGGAACACGCCGGCCCTGAATGTCCCGACATAGACCGTCCCATCCTGGGCCGCCGCCAGGCAGAGGATGAACGGATCGGGCAGGTCGGTATTGGCGGCGGCCCAGGACGCGCCCCGGTCATGGCTCCGAAAGATGCCCATGCCAAACGACCCGGCATAGAGGGCCTGGTCCCTGGATACGACCAGGGCTTGGATGCTGGGGGCCGCGCTCGGCGGGCTCTCCCCTGGTGCAAATTCGTGCCGGGTACCGGAACGTTCACCGGCGAGCAGGTAACCGGCCACGCCGAGCAGGGCAAAAGGCAAAAGGTAAAAGGCAAAAGTACTTTTCACTTTTTCCTTCGTGTCAGCGCACCCGGTGGCCGGCCGTGCCGGACGGCGCAGTTCGATCGAGCGTCAACCCCTGGCCGCCGGGCGGGTTCCGCCGGCCGAACAGCCGGGCGCCCAGGATCCCCACCTCATAGAGGATGACGAGGGGGATCGCCATCAGCAGCATCGTAAACAGCGTCGCGTCGGGGGTCACGACCGCAGAGACGATCAGGGCCGCCAGGATGGCGTGCTTGCGATAGCGACTCAGGAGTTCGGGGGAGACGACCCCGACCCTGGACAAGAGCGTCAGGACCATCGGCAGTTCGAACGCAAACCCGAAGATGAGGAGGAACTTCACGTTGAAATCGACGTACGTGCCGACCGCCAGTTGCGGCATCAATTCCCTGTCCATTCCAAAGCCGACGAAAAACTGGATGACCAACGGCAGGATCACCAGATTGCAGAACACCAGGCCCAACGCAAACAATCCGGCGGCCAGACAGAACAGCGGAATCGCCCAGCGCTGCTCACGGGGCAGCAGCGCCGGCTCGATGAACTTCCAGAACTGATACAGAATGACCGGGAGACTCAACACGACCCCGGCCAGCAGTGAGACCTTGATTGACGCGAAGAGCGCCTCGGTCGGTCCATAAAACATCAGGTCGTCCGTCAACGGCCGCCTGAACCAGTCGATGAGTTCCGTGGCGTAGGCGAACGTCAGAGCGAACCAAGCCGACACGGTGACGGCGATCATCAGCAGGCGTCGCTTGATCGCGGCGATATGGTCGACAAGAGGGGGGAGAACGACAGGCATGGATGTGATCCCCGACGTCGCGTGATCAGCGAGCCCCGGCCCGCGCCTCGTGTTCGCGATACAGCCTCATTAACTCCGCCATCTTGTCCTTCTTGGCCAGCTTTTCCTTCTGGAGCTGCCTCTTCTGAAGCTCTTCTTGAGGTGTCAGGACGTGCCGCTTCTGTAGCTCTGCCAACTCGGCGTCGAGCCGATGATGGGATTCCTCCAGTTGCCGGAACTCCAGGCTGGACTGACGCAACACATCCGCAATCACATTTTCCGTCAGCATGCTCCACCTCCTGTTCAGATCAGACTATAAGATCAAGGCTAAGGTTCAGGTTGAGGCTGAGTTCGCGATCGCTCGGAATCCTGGACCTCAGCCTGAGCCTGAGCCTGAGCCTCAACCTTCCAATTCCCAAGGTCCATCCCCATCAGGATGGCATCTTCAATCGGATTCGTGTAGTACTCCGCCCGCGCTGCGAGATGGTGAAATCCCGCCTGCTCGTACAGGCATCGGGCCGCCTCATTCGAAGCACGGACTTCAAGGACCGCCCGTGCAGCCCCTCGTTCGCGTCCGACGGCCAAGCTGTGCCGCACCAACTCCCGGGCAATCCCCCGGCGGCGGGCCGCCCGCTCAACCGCGAGATTCATGAACCGCAGTTCGTCGAACACGATCCAGAAACAGACGTAACCGACGACCTCCCTCCGCTCGATTCCCGCGCCACTTTCATGCACGGAACGGGCGACGTACAGATGACTGAACGGATTGCCGTCCAGCTCGGCGTCGAACATTTTTCGAGTCCACGGAGCTGAGAAGGATTCCTGTTCGATACGCAGAATCTGCTCGCGGGCATGGTGGGTCGCCGGCTCGATGTGAACCCGGCTGGACTGCGGATTCTTGATCACGTCTGGCATCAATTCGAGGGCTTGAGTGTTCCGGCAGATTCTAATCGATTTCCCAGGGCTAAAGAAACGTTCGCGTGGCGATCCCGCTTTAACTCCGCCTCCGCCCGCTGGACGTATCGCGGAGCAAGCCCCTGGCCCGCGATGTCTCCCCGCGTCAGCCGTTCCAGTCCGGCCAGGCCGACACTGACCGCCGATGCCGCCATGGCCCCCGCGGGAGCCTCACGCACCTGGTCCTCTCCGGGCCCGAGCAGCCGACGCAGCTCATTGCGGTTGGTGGCCCATCCTTCCCCGAGCACCACCGTGGGGCCCACGAACGACCGGACCACCGACTCCAGAGGACCAACTCGCTCGGCCTCGATCACTTGCAAAGTTCCGGCGGCGGTCCACCGGTACAGTCCCCAATACACTTCTCCGGTCCTGGCTTTCAGGATGGGGCACAGGGGCACGTCATCCCGCGGCACGTTCCAGGCCATCGCTTCCAGTGTCGGCACCGCCGCCAACGGCAGGCCCGTGGCGGCTCGAAGGCCCATCATCGTCGCGAGTCCGACTCGCAGTCCGGTAAAGGAGCCGGGACCGATCGACACCGCCAGTCCCTCCAGACTCGACAGCGTCAGCCCGCTCGTCTTCAGCAGCCGATCGATCGTCGGGATCAGCAGCCTGGCCTGCGAGCCCGCAGCCTCTTCGTCGGAGCGCGCCAGCACCCTCGGACCGTCCAGCACCGCGACGCTCTGACAGGAGGTCGCCGTTTCAACCGCGAGAATCTTCATACGAGAAGTAATTAAGTAACTTAGTAACTCCACCTCTTAGGATCGACGGGGCTCCAGCTCCTCAGGCTTCAGGGAGGGGTTCGGCACGATCTCGTGAAAGGTCAGCCACAGAGTGCCCTGCCCCTGCCCGTCGCGCATCAAAATCTTAAATGGCTTCACCATGGGATCTGCCATCACTCTGCTCACGGACGATGGAGGTTGACCGTTCGGAGAGAAGTCAACGGGGCGGAAGTCCTCAAGCTGCATCGTCGCCTCCACCTCTCCCCCCGGCGTCAACCGGTCTTCCCGGACGACCTGAAACGATCGACGCTCGAACCAAAGCCGTCTGGTGGGCCGTCCGGCAGGCACCCCATCCGGCTCACCAGGCGTCAACACATCCATGCGGTACCGATCGCCGTCTTCCGAGAGCAGGACTTTTTCCTGATCCGACACCGGGGCGATGCCGACGGCTCCGCTCACCGCCCACGCGCTCAGTTGGAACGGCCGGCCCAACCGCCCGATCCGGTCCAGCTCTGTCACGCGTCCCGTCAAGACCTGCCCCGTCGTGGGCAGGCGCAAGCGGTAGACATCCTCCCCCAGAACAAACTCGAAGAGCTCGCCGCCCAGCCGATTGAACCCCTGGAGCCGAAGTGCATCAGGACGACGATAGAACACGGCCCCTTCCACCTGCTGGGCGATCGGAAGCCCGGGCGCCTTGATCTGCGCCCTGAACAAGCCTTTCAAGGTCCGGATGGCGGCCTCTCGTTCTCGCAGCAATTCGACCAACTGCTCGGCCGTCGCCGCCCTCAAGGGGGGTTGTGCGCGCCAGGTCGCGCAGCCGGCCATAGCCGCCAGCAATGGAAACAAGAAAATCAAAAATGACAATTTTCGCACGACGCGCCCTTCAACGTTCCTGTTCTAAAAGTTCATTGCACGCTCACGCCAGCGCGAAGTCCAGCGCCTCTCCGATGTCACGAATTCCCACCAGTTCCATGTCGGTCACCGGGTCCAGCTTCGTGAGATTGCGCTCCGGGAGGAGGCAGCGCCGGAATCCCATTTTCGCCGCCTCGCGGATCCGCAGCTCCGCCTGGCTGATCGCCCGCACCTCCCCGCCCAGCCCCAGCTCCCCCAGGA
>JBOHOM010000174.1:0-5988 GCA_050731075.1 Nitrospiraceae bacterium | reverse complement strand
AGGTGGGGCTATGAGGGGGACTGGCGCCCGGGCCTGTGGCTTCCTTGGAGGTCTCGCGGCTTGAGCCTGCCCTGGCTCGCCGGAAAGTTCGGCCGGGGCAAAGATGTTCTTGGGTGTCTTGAATGGGGCCTGAGAGCCCCTGGCCAGCTTGGGCCTCACGAGACCGGGCACGCCCCCATCGCTTCGCGTCGATTCCGCCGCCACCGTTTCGCCAGACCTGAATTTGAGGGACACCCGTTGGGGCTCCGGCTCGCTCGCGACGCGCACCACGATCACGATCAGCCACACCAGGACCAGTGCGCCCAGCAGTCTCCATTTGGCGCGTTCGGTCATGTTGCACCCTGGGCCGGCGGCGGGTCCGGCCTGAGAAAGGTGACCAAACGGACATTGAACACGACGAGGGGAGCGGCCGCCTGGCGTGACCCTGTCGCTCGGCTGGCATCCAAGCTTTCAATGTAGAGGTAGGAGCCGGTGGTCTCCAGCCGGTGGATGAACCGCCGGATCGCGGCATACTCCCCCTGCGGTCGAAACGTCAGCGAGGCTTTGATGGGCATGCCCTCCTCCGCTTTCTGGAGGGAGTAAGTCATTCCCTGGATCGAGACCCGATCGGCGCGGGCCAGCTCCGAGATCGCGGCGGCCAGCGTGGCGAACTCTTTTCTGGGCGGGAGCGTCGCCCAGACCTCGGCCAGCTCCACCAGCGTCTTCTTCGCCGCCTTCTGTCGGATCTGGGCCTGCCGCGCCGCTTCGTACCGCTCCTTGGCCGTGGCCAATTGTTCCTGCTCGGGGGCCAGGACCAGCATGGTCACCCCCCACGGCGACAGACAGGGCCGCCACGGTCGCCAAGCCAAGAGGCTGCAAAGCGCGACCGGTACGCATCGCGAGGGGCGGCAGGGGCTGGCGGAGCCATTTCATGGGCACCCTCAAGACGCCGGACGGTAGGTGACGGTCAGCGTGAACTCGAGCATGCCTCTCCCGTCACGGGGACCCTCGGTCTCACGAAAGGTATGCTGAGACAACACCACGTTCCGGAACGCCGCATGACTTTCCAAGCCATTGACCAGGCCGGTCAGATCCTTGAGCGAGCGCGCCGTCCCGTTCAGGGCGATCAAGGAGTCCTTGAAGTTGACCGTGACCGATCCGATGGAGACCGAGGGGGGCACGGTCTCTTCCAGATCGTTCAAGAACCGGGTCCAGGAGAACGCGCGCTGCTCGAGCAGTTGGTTGGTGAATGCCACTTCGCGCGGCAGCGCCTTGAGACGTTCGTCCGCCAGGTCCACACCCGCCCGCGCCGCTTCCTTGATGAAGTGTCGGTTCATCTCCTCCACCCGCTCGGCGGCCACTTCATACTGCGCCGCGTCCGCCTCGAAAGAACGGCTGTGCCACCAGGACCAAACCGTCAGGATCAGCGAGCTGGCGATCAGCAACGCCAGGATCCATTGAGCCGCGCGCAACAGCCGGAGCCACTGAGGGGCCAGCGACAGGTTCAGGCGAGGGAGAGCCGCAACCATGGCGTCCTCGTGCCTCCATGACCCCGGCCAGCGCCGGCAACGCCGCAAGCGACAGGGTTCGGAGGTCCGGACGGGCTGAACCGAATCTGGCCGACAGGAGCGCCTCCCAGTCGAGCGGGATGGCGGCGAGCCGAAGGGCACTGCTGTGGGCGACGTCCAGGGGGACGCCCTCGTTGCCGACGACGTAGAACAGACGAGGCTGGGTGTCGGTCGAGGTGGCGGCCATCGGCTGAGAGTCATCATAGAATTGAATCGTGGAGACGACCTCGTCGCTGGTCATCCCATCGCGGTTCGGCTTCATGCGGAGGAAAACCGGGAAGCCGTCCCGGAGCGCGATGAAGGAGTACCCGCCGTCCATGAGGCTGAGAAAAAACACTTCAGGCGGAACCAGGGGTCCCTTCCCGTCCGTTGAGCGAAGCATCGCAGGCCGGCAGAGGTCAAAGAGGGCGAGGGAGCTGAGATTGACGTTGAGCGGGAGGAGCCCGGCCTCTACGCACACCTGCTCATACTGCTCGAGGACCTTCGCCGACACGGCTCCTGCCAATACCCGGAAGGAGGCGGCCGCGCCGTCCGAGCGGGATCCCGCTCCCGATGGAAACAGCCGGTAAGCCAGCCGGGCGTCGGCGGGCACGTTCAGCTCCTTCTGAAACCGCCATTTCAGCAAGGCCTCGCCTTCGGCCGGCTTCTGCGGCCAGGTCTCGAACTCAAAGAGGGCCGTTCGCGCGCAGAGATCCGGCAGGCTGAGAGCGACCGGTCGTAATTCCCACGGGCGCCGCCGCCCGCCCAGCAAGGCGCGCACCTGTTCGACCAGCGCTCCGACATCCGAGACATTGGGCTCCGTGGCGGAGGGTCGCACGAGGCCGTCGGGCAACTCGCGCACGCGGCAACTTCGAAGGCCCGATCCCTGCCATGCTCGGCGCCAGTCCCGGGTGATTTCCACCAGGCTGAGGGTATGAGCGCCGATGCCCAGGCCGAGTCGCGGGCGTGTCAAAGGAAACAGTGTCATGTGTAGCTGACCGTCACCCGATTGATTTCCTTGAGCGTGGTTTCCCCGCGGAAGACCTTCTCGAGGGCGGCCTCCCGGAGGCTCGTCAAGCCCTGCCCGACGGCCGCATGGCGAATCTCAGAGGCGAGCTTTCGTTTCAGAATCAACTCCTTCAGCTCGTCCGTGAGCGCCAGGAACTCGGTGATGGCGCGGCGTCCGCGATAGCCCAGTCCGTTGCACTCCGTGCACCCCTTTCCTTGATAGACCGGGCGGTCCTTCACCTCGTCATAGTTCAGGCCGGACTCTTCGCACTGCGCAGGGAGGATGGCCACGGGCATCTTGCAGGCCGGGCAGATGGCGCGCACCAGACGCTGCGCCAGGATGCAGTTCATCGAGGCCACGAAATTGTAGGGCTCGATGCCCATGTTGACGAACCGGCTGATGACATCGAACGCGTTATTGGCGTGCACGGTTGAGAACACGAGGTGGCCGGTGAGGGCGGATTGGATCGCGATTTGAGCGGTCTCCTGGTCACGGATCTCGCCGACCATGATCTTGTCCGGATAGTGGCGCAGGATGGACCGGAGCCCGCGGGCGAAGGTCAGGCCCTTCTTCTCGTTGACGGGGATCTGCACGACCCCCTCGAGTTGGTACTCGACCGGGTCCTCGATCGTGATGATCTTGTCCTCCTCGTTGTTGATCTCGTTGATCGCGGCATAGAGCGTCGTGGTCTTCCCGCTCCCGGTCGGCCCGGTCACCAGCACCATCCCGTAGGGCTCCCGGATGGCCCGGCGGAATCGGCGGAGGTCTTCCTCATTAAACCCCAACTGGTCGAGGCGGAGCCCGCCGAGACCCAGGGAGATCTGCTCCTTCTCCAGGATTCGGATCCCCAACGACTCGCCGTACGCGCTCGGGAGGACCGAGACCCGGAAGTCCACTGTTTTCTGGTCCACCCGCATCTTGAACCGGCCGTCCTGCGGGATGCGAGGCTCGGCGATGTCCAACTCGGACATGACTTTCAGGCGCGACACCAGCGGGGCGTGAAACTTGATGTCGAGAGGCTCCATGGCGTAGTAGAGCACCCCGTCAATCCGGTATTTCACCTTCACCGATCGTTCCGTCGGCTCGATGTGGATGTCGCTCGCTCGCTTCTGCATGGCGCCCAGGATGATGGTGTCCACCAGTTTGACCACCGGGCTCTGGTCCTTCGCGATCTTCTCGATCGAGAGCACCTCATCCCCGCGGTCGTCCTCCCGGATGAGCACCGGCCGGAATTCCTCCTGGATGCGCGTGAGGACCTGGCTGTTGCCCTCGGTCTGCTTGAGCACGTCCAGGATCGCGGTGCGCGGAGCCACCACCAGGCAGAGCTCGCGGCCCAGCAACAATTCCAGCTGGTCGAGGGTCCGCAGGTCTTGGGGGTCGGCCACCGCGATGGTCAGCACCCCTTCCTGCTCTTTCAGCGGCAGGAACACGTACCGGTGCATCAATTCCAGCGGGACCGTCTTGAACAACTCCTGGTCCAGCCGGAATTCGGTCAGCGGGTCGTACCGCAGGCCATACTGCTCGGCCAGGACTTCGGCCAAGGTCTCCTCCGGGACCAGCCCTTGCTCGACCAACCGGGCTCGCAGGGAGCGGTCGGCCCCGTTGGACTGGCGGAGCGCTTCGGCTTGATCGCGCGAGATGAGTCCGCGCCGGACCAGCAGCTCCTCCAGCGTTGCCCGTTTCACCGGCGTGGCCATCTTTCCCCCCAGAAGTAGGTTGAGGTTAAGGCTGAGGTTGAGCTAGATCGGTCCTGATTGTTTGAGTCTCAACCTTAACCTTAGCCTCAACCTTTACCTGCCCCTTACACCGTTCCTGCGATCTCGAAGACCGGTAAATACATGATGATCACAATGCCGCCCACGATGAGGCCCATGATCAGGAGCAGCACCGGCTCGATCCAGGTGGTGAGCTGGCTCAGCCGGAGATCGAGCTCTCCTTCATGAAACTCGGCCACGTCCTGGAGCATGCCCTCCAGCGCCCCCGTGGTCTCGCCGACCTCGATCATCTCCAGCGTCATCGGCGGGAGGAACCGTTCCTCCCTGAGCGCGACGGACAGTCGCATCCCCTCCTTGACGCGGTCGGTGGCCCGGAGCACAGCCCGGGCGATCACGCTGTTGGTCAGCGTCCCGCTCGTAAGCCTGAGCGCAGCCAGCAGCGGAATGCCTCCGGCCAGGATGGTCGACAGCGTGCGCGTGAACCGGACGATCTGGTTTTTCAGGAGCACGTCCCCGATCAACGGGAGGTGCAGGCTCAGGCGATCGAGGTGCGCGCGAAGCCACGGCGTCCGCAGCCATTGCGCCAGCAGGATCGCCAGCGCCAGCAGGCCCCCGACCAGCCAGGGCAGCCAGCGTTGTCCCGTCTCCACCGCAGCCAGCAGCATCCTCGTCGGCCCGGGCAGCGCCGCCTTGTTCTGCCCGTAGATTTCAGAAAAGGTCGGCACCACGTACAGCACCAGGAACGAGACGACGGCCGCCCCCACCACGATCAGGAACGCCGGGTACGCCAGCGCTTTCACCACTTTCTCCCGGACCGCGATGACCAATTTAAGATAGGCGATATACCGCTTGAGCACTTCGGCCAAAGCTCCCGTCTGCTCGCCGGACCGGACCGAGGCCCGATACAGATCAGGGAAGTAGCGCTGATAGCGGCTGAGGGCTTCGGAAATGGACGCGCCGCCCCGGATCTCTGCGCGGACCCCACGGAGTGCTTCCTGGAGGTGAGGCGTCACGGCGCGCTCGGCCAGCAGGTCGAAAATTTTGAGGACCGGGAGGCCAGCCTTGACCAGCGCCAGGAACTCCTGGTTGAACACCAGGAACTCTCGCAGCGAGAGACGGCCGCCCCCCCACCGGCCCAGACGCAGCTTCACGGCAGCGCCCGCATCTTCCAGCTTGAAGATCAGCAGGCCTTGCCCTTCGAGCTGAGCGCGCACGGCGGGCTCGCTGTCGCCCTCGATGCGGTCGCTCACGACCGTCCCGTCGGATTGCGCCCCTCTGTACCGGAATTGCGGCATAGATTCTTAAGGCTATAGGCTAGAGGCTATGGGCTATGGGCCAGCAAAGCCGGCAGGCGATAGGCTATGGGCGTATCGGACGCGGCCCTGAGGGCTAGTAGCTGCGTGCCTGTCCTTCTCCTCTTACCCCTCGCCTATTGCCTATAGCCCCTCGCCTCGCGCCTCTAGCCTACCGTCCGTTCGCCCCAGCGTGCCGCCCCATGCCTAGGGAGCGTGGAATGACCAACTCTTGACCAACCAGGATCAGGTCGCTGCGCAATCCGTTGGCGTCCATCAGGGCCGGAACGCTCACTCCGTAGAGTAGGGCGATCAACGCGAGCGTGTCTCCCCGCTCGACCGCGATGCGTACGGGACGTCGGTCGGACGTCATCAGGGGCTCCCCTGCGGCAGCGGCTCGGGTCGATGGCCCCGGCGTGCCACTCTTTGCGGCAGGTTTGTCGGTT
>JBOHOM010000173.1:0-12911 GCA_050731075.1 Nitrospiraceae bacterium | reverse complement strand
GTCGTACAGCTCAAAGCGTTCCTTTTGCTCCTCGCCCAACGGAGAATCGCCCCCGATGCCATACCGGGGGCTGACCGAGAGCAAGGCCATCGGTTTTGCTTGCTCCTCGGCGAACCGAGAATCGCCGGCGACGCCGACCTGGGGAGGGACCATGACCACCGTCACGGGTTCTGTCCGACCGGGAGCGGGGGCCGCGATGGTGAGCGCGAATGGCAGGATCAGGCCACAAACGAAAGAACGTGAGAACGCGCTCATGCTCGTAAGAGGAGCATAGAACATGCCAGCTCGATGGGCTTGGCTCCGTCAAGGGATTCCCAAGGGATTCCATTGTCGGGCCAGACGATTGAGCACATGGGGTTTTGAGATTGGAGCCTTCCCCCGTTCAATCTCGCCCAGGTAGACCGAAAATGGTCGTCCCGGTCCTGAGCCGCTTGCTCGCGAACCGGCACTTGCTCGCTGCTTGAGACAGGCGACAAGGAGCCATCGCAACGAAGTTACAGTCATCCTGTCATCATCGTGCGGTTCATTGACTCTCCTCGGACCCCTCCCTATAATGGCCTCCGATTCCGGTTCCATGGCCTGCCTGCATTGAGAATGGCATCGCGTTCTAAGCACAATCTGTCCCGAGTTATCAGCGGATTCAAAGCCCGCCTGAAGCATGCCTTTGCGGTCCAGGATGAGTCACAGCCGCTTGCTCTCGATGATCTCGCGCTGCTGGAACGAGTCGCTGACGCCGTGGTCAAACGAGACATGGCCGCTCCTGCGACGGTCTTCCTCGAATCCGTCGGCCCCATGAACTTTCTCGGCAGTCAGGCGTTGCATTTCTTGACCCCCATTCTCGATCTGGCCTGCAACACCGGCGAGGTCGAGCAGGTCGCCCGCCTGCTTGAACGTCGTGACACCATCCCCCGCCTGATTGTCCTCATCGAGGCGAAATCCGCTCCCAGAGGATTTTCCGCTCGATGACAGCCGCAGCCCAGCCGTCCCGCCAGATGGGTGAGGCGCAGCCGCTTCGCGTCATCATCGCCACCGACTGCGGCAGCACGACCACCAAAGCGATCCTGATCGAGAAACTGGGCAATGAATACCGGCAGACCTATCGAGGCGAAGCGCCGACCACGGTGGAGGCGCCCTTTGAAGACGTGACGAGGGGAGTCCTGAACTCACTTGCGGAGCTGGAGGAGTTGTCCGGCCGCAAGATTCTGGACGGCGAGCGCATCATCACGCCGAACCGCGCCGCCCAGGGCGAGCCGAAGGTCGGCGTGGACATCTACATCTCGACGAGCAGCGCCGGCGGGGGGCTTCAGATGATGGTGGCCGGCGCGGTCCAGAGCATGACCGGCGAGAGCGCGCAGCGCTGCGCGCTGGGCGCCGGGGCCATTGTGATGGACGTGCTGGCCTCGAACGATGGCCGGCTGCCGCACGAGAAGATCGAGCGGATCCGCTCGCTTCGTCCTGACATGATCCTGCTCTCCGGCGGGACAGACGGGGGGACCGTCACCCACGTGGTCGAGTTGGCCGAATACATCTCGGCGGCCGAGCCTCGTCCCAGGCTGGGCATGAGTTATCAGCTTCCCTTGATCTACGCCGGCAACAAAGACGCGCGGGACCGGATCAAGGAGATCCTGGGCGGGAAAACCTCGCTCGTGATCACCGACAACATCCGTCCCGTGTTGGAGCGCGAGAACCTGGGGCCGGCCCGCACCAAGATCCATGACCTGTTCCTGGAACACGTGATGGCCCAGGCGCCCGGGTACAAGAAGCTGCTCGAGTGGACCGGCGCGCCGATCATGCCGACGCCTGCCGCGGTCGGGCTCATCATGGAGACGATCGCGAAGAAGGAGAACCTCAACCTGATCGGCGTGGACATCGGAGGGGCCACGACGGACGTGTTCTCCGTCTTCGGCGGCGTCTTCAACCGGACCGTCAGCGCGAATCTCGGACTGTCTTACAGCGTCTCCAACGTCCTAGCGGAAGCCGGCCTGGCCAATATTCTACGTTGGGTGCCCTTCACGATCGAAGAGCAGACCCTGCGCAACCGGATCAAGAACAAGATGATCCGCCCGACCACGATTCCACAGACGCTCGACGAGCTCCAGATCGAGCAGGCCATCGCGCGGGAAGCCTTGCGGCTGGCTCTGGCGCATCACGCGTCGCTGGCCACCGGCCTCAAGGGCGTGCAGCAGGAGCGCACGATCTCGGACATCTTCGAACAGAAGACCTCCGGCGGGTCGCTCATCGACATGCTCCAACTGGACCTGATCGTGGGGAGCGGCGGCATCCTGTCGCACGCGCCGCGCCGGGTCCAGGCCATGCTGATGATGGTGGACGCCTACGAACCGCTCGGCGTCACCCGTCTGTCCGTGGACAGCATCTTCATGATGCCGCACCTGGGCGTTCTCTCGACCGTGAACGAGCAGGCCGCGACGGACGTGTTCGTGCGAGACTGCATGATCTACCTCGGCACCTGCGTGGCTCCGATCGGACAGGGCAAGGACGGGGAACGGTGCGCCGACTATGCGATTACGTTCGGAGGGGGCCGCAGCCCGGAGCGCGGGACGCTCGCCTTCGGCGACTTGCGGCTCTTCCCACTGGGCCTCGAGGAACGCGCGCAGATCGAGCTGCAACCGGCCAGGCATGTGGATCTCGGCGAGGGCAAGGGTGTCTCGGTGACGCGCGACGTGCGGGGCGGCGAGGTCGGCCTCCTGTTGGATGGCCGCGGAAGGCCCCTCCAGCTTCCGGCCGACCTGAAGGCGCGACTGGCAGCCTTGACCCGTTGGAACCGGGCGGTAAATCTCTACCCAGGGAAAGGTTGAGGTTAAGGTTGAGGTTGAGCGCGAGATGAGTCGGTGAATCCTCCCTCAGCCTCAGCCTGAACCTTAACCTTGTGTGAAAAGATGGGACATGCCTACACACCAGGCCTGACCGTCACGGAGCGGACGGTCATCAGAAAGCCCCGGCTCTTGCCGATTCCCGGCACGGTGCTGGCCAAAGCCGGGGACCGCGTCCGGGCAGAGACCGTGATCGCCCGGGCCGAGTTGCCAGGAAAAGTCCAAGTCGTAAACGTGGCGAACCTGCTCGGTGTCGCGCCGGACGAGATCCGCGACTACCTGGTCAAGAAGGAAGGGGAGGCCGTCGGCGAGGACGAAGTCATCGCGGAGAACAAACCGTTCATTAAATGGTTCAAAACAGAGGTCCGCTCGCCCATCCGGGGAAAAGTGGAATCCGTCTCCACCATCACAGGGCAGGTGCTGCTGCGCGAACCACCACGCCCGCTGGAGCGACTGGCGTACGTGGACGGGGCAGTGGTGGACTTCCATCCCGCACAGGGCGTGACGGTCGAGACTTCCTGCAGCATGGTCCAGGGCATTTTCGGCATCGGCGGGGAAACCTGGGGAGAACTCGTGATGGCGGTGGACTCACCGGAGAAGACCCTGTCCGCGTCCCAGTTGCTTCCCACCATGAAACACAAGATCGTCGTTGGCGGCGCATTCCTCGGAATCGAGACCATGAAGCGCGCGCGCGCGATCGGCGTCGCCGCCCTGGTCGTCGGCGGCATCCATGACAAGGACCTTCGGGAGTTGCTCGGGTACGACCTGGGCGTGGCGATCACGGGGACCGAGCAGGTGGGGTTCACGCTGGTCATCACCGAGGGGTTCGGGACGATCCCGGTGGCGGCCAAGACCTTCGAGTTGCTGGCCAGGCATGCCGGTCAGAAAGCCTCGATCTCAGGCGCGACCCAGATCCGGGCGGGGGTCATTCGTCCGGAGATCCTCATCCCTTTCACGACCGACTCGGCAGGTGCGGGCCCGACCGGCCGCGCGGTGCCGGCCGCGGAGCGCAGCGGGATCAGGATCGACGACCACGTCCGCGTCATTCGAGACCCCCTGTTTGGCCGGATCGGGCGGGTGACGGCGTTGCCGGCCGAGCTGAGGCAAATCGAGACGGAGAGCGTGGTTCGCGTCCTGGAAGTGAAATTTGCCGACGGCACCTCGGCGGTGATTCCTCGGGCCAACGTGGAGATCATCGAAGGCGAGTGACGGGCCAGCGCGCCGGGCTCTCCGCCGAAGGCTTCGGCCCGCAGGCGGGTGCGCTTCGGCTCGCGGAGGCGGGTGACGAGTGATGGGTAAGGCACAGAACTCTCGTGGGCCGGGGGCTCCTTTGCGGCGCGCATTACGCCTCACGGGTCAGGCATCACTTCGCGCCGGCGCGCTCGTTCTCCTGGCCTGGGCTGCCCCGGCGACGGCAGCAGCCCAACAGGCCTTGGCGCCGCCCCAGAATCTCCGGGTCATCGACACGCCCAGCGATTCCGGAGAAGGGCTGACCGTCCTGTGGGCCAAGGCCGGCTACGACGCTCCAGACGTCCGCTATCAGATTCTGCTGGGTGACGGGGCCGAGAAGAAGATGGTGGCCGAGTTTCCCGCCGACTCCCACTATGTCCGTGACACGAGATGGCCCTGGTGGACCCGCGTGGACCGGCCGGACGCGCATCTGTTCAACCTGAAATCCGGCAAAGGGCTGGAGCTGAAGGACGGAACACCCTATCCCGTGGCGGTTGCGGTCGTGAAAGGCGCCGAGCGGGTGGAGGCCGCGCCAATCCAGGCCGTTCCCGAGCCCAACTGGGTCAACTGGAATCAGATGAACAACCTGTTCCTGGTCCTCCTGTTTGGGGCCGTGGTGTTCGGTTCGATCAGAGCGGCGAAACGGCGCGAGATCTTTCTGCGGCGGATTCCCGGCCTGGATGCGGTGGATGAGGCGATCGGCCGGGCCACCGAGCTGGGCAAACCGATTCTCTATTTGACCGGCGCGGGCGACATGAGCGAGCCCTCGACGATCGCCGCCGCGGTGATCCTGGGTCGCGTGGCGAAACGGGTCGCGGCGTATGAAACCGACCTGCTGGTGCCGCACCGGGACCCGATCGTCATGGCGGTCTGCCAGGAGATCACGAAACAGTCGTACCTGGAAGCGGGCAAGCCGGACGTGTTCAGGGAAGACTCGAACTTCTTCATCACCACCGATCAGTTCAGTTACACCGCGGCGGTGGACGGCATCATGCTGCGGCGCAAGCCGGCCGCGAACTTCTTCATGGGGTCCTATTTTGCCGAGGCCCTGTTGCTCACCGAAACCGGGGCCAGCACCGGCGCGATCCAGATCGCCGGCACGGACTCGGATCACCAGTTGCCCTTTTTCGTGACGACCTGTGACTACACCCTGATCGGTGAGGAGCTGTATGCGGCCAGCGCCTATCTGTCGAGGGAGCCGGTCCAATTGGGCACGTTGCGAGGGCAGGACCTCGGCAAGGGGTTCATCCTGGTCGTGCTGGCGCTGGGGACCTTGCTCGCCACGGTGGGCGTCCTCTTTGCGACGGACCTCCCGATGATCGTCCTCGACCTGTTCAAGGACCTCAAATGATCTTCTTCAGACGGCAGTTGCCGCTGCTGATCACCCTCGTCACGGGGGTCGTGTTCGCCGGACAATACTACGTCCCGCATCCGCGCTCGGAACTCATGCTCACCGAGGTCACGAAGTGGCTCCAGATCATCAGCGGGTTCGCGCTGGTGCTGGGCGTCACCAGCCTGTTCCATGTGCATGCCGTCAAGATTCGACGGAGAGAGCCAGGATGGGGCTATAGCTTTGTCCTCTACGCCGGCATGCTCGGAACCATCGCCGTCGGCTTGTGGGTGAACGGGAAGGAGTCGCTCAACGGGGCGATGACCGCGTTCGGCTGGATCTACTCAAACATGATGGTTCCGCTCCAGGGGACCATGTTTGCCATCCTGGCCTTCTTCATCGCCTCGGCGGCCTATCGTTCGTTCAGGGCCCGTAGCCGCGAGGCGGCTCTGCTGTTGATCGCGGCCATTATCGTGATGATGGGGCGGGTCCCGCTGGGCGAGATGCTGCTCCCGGTCACCGGAGACCTCACGCAATGGATCCTGAACGTGCTCAATGCGTCGGTGCGCCGAGCCATCCTGATCGGCGTCAGCCTGGGCGCCGTGGCATTGTCGCTCAAGATCATCTTTGGCATCGAACGGGCCTATCTCGGCGGCGGGAGAGAATAGCTCGTGACGGGTGACAGGTGACGGGTGACTGGTAGGAATCGGAACAGGTCAGGCAAGCTGCGATATCGACGGGACGGCGGGTTCCCCTGTTCGCGTCACTCGTCACGCGTGACGCGTCACGAAGAGGCGACGGCGTGACGTTCGCCGAGAAAATGTTGCACATTGACCGCCGGATCATCTTCTTGGTGATCGGCATCTGTACGCTCCTGCCGCTTCTCTATCCGGTCGGTCTGGCGATCAAGGTGTCCCCGGAGGTGCGTGGCGTCCATGATTACATCGAATCCCTCCCGGAGGGATCGGTCTTCCTGCTGTCGATGGATTTCGATCCGGCTTCCAAGCCGGAGCTCCAACCGCAAGCCGTGGCGCTGCTCCGGCATGCGTTCAAGAAAAATCTCAGGGTCATCGGGATGACGCTCTGGGTCACGGGCACCGGGCTGGCCGATCTGGTCATCTCGCAGGTGGCCCAAGAGATGGGGAAGGTGAACGGCAAGGATTATGTGTTCCTGGGCTGGAGTCCCGGAGTGGGATCGCTCATCATCACGATGGGCCAGGACCTCTACAAGGCCTTTCCGAGCGACTATTACAATCAGGCTACACGTGAGTTGGCGGTCCTGAAGGGCATCCAGACGCTTCGCGACGTCAATTACGTGGTGAGTCTGGCTGCCGGAACGGCGGGGATCGAATCCTGGTACGTGTTCGGGAAAGACAAGTATAAGTTCGAGCTCGGGGGCGGCTGCACCGGCGTGATCGCGCCCGGCCTCTACCCGCTCCTGCGGAGCGGCCAGATCAACGGCCTGATCGGCGGGCTGCGGGGCGCTGCCGAATATGAAGCGCTCATCGGCCGGAAGGGGAGAGCCGTGGCGGGCATGGACGCGCAATCGGCGACCCACGTCGCGATTATTGTGCTGGTGATCCTCTGCAACGTCTTTTACCTGCTCATACGGACCTCGCGCGGGCAGTCCGGGCAGCCGCGAGGGTGAAGCCGGGATCGAGGAGATCGCATGCCGTTTGAAACGCTGCTGGGCGCGTGGGTGGCGACGGGGCTGACCCTGTTCATCTTCACGTTCCTGTACCAGGACAACCCGCTCTTCAAATTGGCGGAGCATCTCTACGTGGGCGTCTCGGTCGGGTACACGATCGTGAAGGTGTACGACACGGTGATCGTCCGCCTCCTCTATGAACCCATGGTCAAACAGGGCGACTGGTCGCTGTTGATCCCGTTGGGCATCGGGATGCTCATGCTGGCGCGATATGTTCCAAAGATCGCCTGGCTGTCACGCATCGCGTTCGCGTTCATCGTGGGGGTGGGGTCCGGCCTGGCCATCCCCCGGGTCATCTCCTCCTACATCCTGAAGCAGGTCGAGGACACGGTCCGGCCGTTGGCCTCGCTCGCATCGGGAGGGGGGCCGACCTTCACCTACAATCTGCTGGATCCTGCCAGCAATCTCAACGCGCTGGTCCTGTTGATCGGAGTGGTCTCGGTTCTGTTCTACTTCTTCTTCTCGGTCGAGCATACCGGACCGGTCAGGGTGGCGGCGCGCACGGGCATCCTGTTCCTGATGATCGCCTTCGGGGCGGCCTTCGGATACACCGTGATGGCCCGTATGTCGCTCCTGATCGGGCGCTTCACGGATCTGATCGAGTTCGCCGATCCCCGGTACGGCCGGGCGACCCTGTGGCTGCTGGTGGCGACAATAGCCACGTTGATCGCCTCGGGCGCCCGACGCCGGGAGCACCCGCCGGGAGGTGGCTGAGCCGGAGACGGCCCCTGGTCTGTGGTTGCGAGGGCGAGCCGGGCTCGGCTAGAATGTCAAACCGGAGCCAAGGACGAGGGGCATCGCCATGCGCGAGTCGGCGAAAGACGCGACGCACAATCCGCTTTTGCGGAACCTCCAGTTTTCTCCCATTAAGGAGAACGACGAGCAGTATGTCCTGCTCTGGGACCCGACCGGCCTGACCGCTGAAAAACTCATCGTCCCCTTGAATTACTTCTACCTTCTCCAGTTTTTCGACGGCGAGCATTCCCTCGACCAGCTCGGCGCCGAGTACCTGAAGAAGTTCGGGGAGTTCTTCATGCCGGAGCGTTTGCAGAAATTGGTGGCCGATCTGGACGAAAAGCTGTTTTTGGAAGGGGAACGGGTGGCATCGGCGAAGCAGCAGATGGTGGCAGAGTACCGGCACGCTCCCCTCCGCGGTGCGGCGTATGCGGGCAAGAGTTACGAGGAGGACCCGGAGAAACTGCGACTGCAGCTTGAGGGATTCTTCGCCTCCCGCGAAGGGCCGGGCTCAACGCCGTCGGTCAACAGGGGCAAGAAGATCAAAGGGATGGTGGCGCCCCACTATGAGATGCGGATGGGGGGGCCGATCTATGCCTGGGCCTATAAGGAGCTGAAGGAGGCGGAGTCGCCGGACCTCTTTGTGGTCCTGGGCACGCGCCACGCCGGCCTGAAGAATCTCTTTGCGGTGACGGACAAGGATTTCGAGACCCCTCTTGGACGCGTGCCGGTCGATCGAGCGGTGCTGGAGCGGTTCAGGGAGAACGGCGGAGCGCCGTTTTTCGAAGAGGACGTCAGCCATCGGAGCGAGCACACGATCGAATTCCAGCTCCCGTTTCTGCAACACACCGTGGCGAGCACGAAGCCGATCACGATCGTGCCGGTCCTGTGTGCGTTCCCGCCGGCGTGTCTCACCGATCCGCAGCTCCACGAGCTCGGCGCACGGGTCACGTCGTTTCTCGGCGCGATGACACGGGCCCTGGCGGACTCGGGGAAGGACTTCTGCGTCGTGGCCAGCGCCGACCTCGCGCATATCGGGATGCGCTACGGCGATGCCAAGGCGCCGACCGATTTCTCGTTCCACCGCTGCATGCAGATGGACCTGGAGATGCTGAAACACGTGGAGAATCTGGACGCGGTCGCCTTCGCGCGCTTCATCGAGAAGGAAGAGGACGCTCGACGGATCTGCGGCTTCTCGCCGATTTATACCCTGTTGAAGCTTATCCAGGCGGAGAAGGGGGAGGTGCTTCGCTACGACCGGGGGATCACGGACCAGTTCAACTCGACGGTCACGTTTGCCAGTATGGCGTTCTATTAGAAGAAGGCTATGGGCTAGGGGCTATAGGCAATAGGTATGAAGGTCTGGCCCATCGCCCTTCATCATTCTTTGACTGTGATCGTCATTTCGATGGGCTCGAGCGGGTTGTCCTGTTCATCACGCGGGACGGCTACGATCCTGTCCAAGACATCCATCCCTCGTATCACTTCCCCGAAGACCGTGTAGCGCCGGTCCAGGCCGCTCGAATCCGCCACGCAGATGAAGAATTGTGACCCGTTGTCGTTGAAATCGCGCGTGCTATTGCTCTCGCGCGGCATTTTGGCCGTGGAGAGGGCGCCGCGCTTGTGAGGACGGTCGTTGGGTTCGGGGTTGAGCCAGTACCCGGGTCCCCCGGTGCCATGCAGCGTTCGCTCCGGGTTCTTGCTCAGCGGATCGCCCCCCTGGATCATGAATCCCGGTACCACGCGGTGAAACGTGGTGCCGTTGTAAAATCCCATCTTGGCCAGCGAGATGAAATTGTCGACGTGCCGGGGGGCTTCATCCGGGTAGAACTTGACCGCCATCTCGCCGTATTTGGTCGAAATCACAGCCCGCGGGTTTTTTTTCTCGAACTTCACGACCGACGACATGCGGTGAATCTAACAGCCCCGTGGTGATTTCGCAACCCTCGCTTTCAGCCCGTCGCCCGGTTTAATCTTGACCCACAGCAGACCGCCGAGCAGCGCGACCAGCGCGGCTGCCCCCAGCGCGGTGGACCACCCCGCTTGCGCGGCCAGCCAGGGGGTCAGCACGGGGGACAGGCTCCCGCCGAGATTGGCGCCGGTGTTCATGAGGCCGGACAGCGTCCCGGCGTGCTCCTTGGACAAGTCGACGGTCGAGGACCAGTACGCCCCGACCGTAAAGTACAGCCAGCCGGCGCCCAGCGACAGCAGGGTGATCGCCAGCCAAGGAACCTCGGTGACCGCTCCTGCAACAATCGAAAGCGAGGAGAGCACCATCCCGCTCCCACCGACGTAGGCTCGTCCCCGGTTGATCCCGAGCCTGCCCGCCAACCGGTCCGTCACCCATCCGCCGAGCGGACAGAAGAGCGTGATCGCCAGGAACGGTCCGGAGGCGAAGAGCGCTCCTCTCAGGACTCCGAATCCTCGCACGTTGACGAGGTACAGGTAGAACCACGACATGTACACGTAGGCCACGTAACCGAGGCAGCTATAGCTCAGCACGAGCCACCAGATCGTCGGGGTGCCCGCGAACTCCATCCATGGAGTCTCCCGGGCGGTGACGGCAACGGCCGCGGGAAAGTTCCGCTCGATCAGCGCCGCTTCGGCGGCATTCACATGGGGATGCTCGGACGGCCGATCGGTCGCGTAGAAGAACCAGAGCCCCGCGATCAGCAGGCCGAGCGCGCCGGCCGCATAAAAAGCGGTCTGCCAGCCGAAGTTCACCATGATCCAGGCGGTCACGGGAGGGGCGAGGGCCGAGCCGATTCCAATTCCTCCGATCGCGATGCCGATGGCAAGGCCTCGCTCTCCTGGTCCTGCCCAGTTCGCCACGGCGCGGTTGAAATTCGGGAGCGCCGCCGCTTCGCCGACGCCGATGAGGAACCGGACCAGGGCGAGCGAGCCGAGCACGCCCAGCAGGCCGGCGATCGGAAGGGTGGCCGCCACGGCGGTCAGCGCGGTGAACACGGACCACCAGATGACCGCGAGGGTAAGGACCAGGCGCGCCCCCCACCGGTCGCCCAACCAGCCCCCCGGAATTTGGAAGAGCGCGTAGCCGAGCACGAACGCGGAGAACACCTGTCCCATCTGCATGTCCGTGAGTCCCAGCGCCGGCATCATCTGGCGGGCCGTCACGGAAATGTTCACGCGGTCGATGTACGTCACGATACTGATCGCGAGGAGGAGGGCGAGGATCGTCCATCGGGTGCGGGAAGGTGGAGGGCTATCCGCAAGGGCTGGGGACATTGCGGCAGTATAGCCAGCCCCCTGCCCCTTGGCCAGTTCCTTATTGGATTTAGTTTTTCCGATTCTGTTAAGATAACAATGAATTCCTGTCGACCCCACGTTCGGAGGAGGAGTGACTGTTCGTCCTCGGACCCTGGTTCTGAGTCTCCTCGCCATCCTGCTCCTTGTCCTGGTCATGGCGTCCCTGCCGTTCCTCTCCGATCCGGACTATGCGAAGAAACTGATCCTGTCGCAGGTGGAGCGGCAGATCGGTCGAAAAATCGAGGTGGGCCAGGCCCATCTGGAAATCATCCCCAAGATCCGACTCGAACTCTCTCAGGTGGTCATTCGAGACCTGGATCCGTCCCGGGTCTTCTTCAGAGCAAAACGCATGGATCTTGTTCTCCGCATGACTCCCTTGTTGCGTCTGCAAGTGGTCGGCAAACGCTTGAAGGTTGAGGAGCCGCAGGTGGAGCTGCGACGCGATCGGGCCGGTCTCTGGAACTTTCTTTCCGGACCCGGTGGGGAAACGGGCTCGATACAAGCGGAAGGTAATCCCCTTGCGCTGCTCCTCCGTATCAGGGAGACGACTGTGACGAACGGGGAGATCACCATTGTGGACGAGTTCCGACAGGACGGGGTCCGATCTCTCCAAGTGAGGACGCTGGACGCGATCATGTCGACGGCGTCGCGCGGGCTCGCCGTGGATGTGCGTCTGTCCGCCACCATCCCGGCGACGCTGGGAGTGTCTTCTCTGTCGCTCGTCGGGAAAGTCACCCAGGCCGACCGATCGGTGAGGGTGGCTCCGGACGCCCCGGCGGGGAATGTTCCGGGTGTTCAGTTCGAAGGGGTCACTGAGGCGTTAAATGTGGACCTTCGACAGGTGGCGGATTTCTTCGGCCCGCGGCCAGTGTCGGAAGGAATGTCCGGGTCGGCCAACCTCCTCGGCCGGGTCCGTTTGGCCCCCGGTGTGGTCGGGTACGACATGGTGCTGTCGGACATGACGGCCAATGTCCAACGCATGTCTCTCAAGGGACAAGCCAGTCTGTCTGGGTTGATGACGGCCCAGCCGACGTTCTCGCTGACCTTCTCATCGTCGCCGGTCGATCTGGGGGAGTTGCTGGACCGTTTGCCCGCCGAGTGGCTCCGCCCTCAACTGCGCACCATGGTGACCGAGCGGGAGATCGGGGGAACGATTGAAGTGGTCACAGCGACGGTGAGCGGGACCACCACCCCCGAGCCGCGGGTGTCCATGACAGGGGAATTCCTCGTGCAGCAGGGTCATGGGCTCCTCGGCCGCGATCGGACACCGGCGCAGAATGTGTCGGGTACCGTCATTGTCGAGCCCGACCGTGTCAGGCTGACGGATCTCACGGGCCTGTACGGCTCCATGCGGGTCAGCGGAGGAAAAGCCACGGTGTCGTTGACGGAGCCAGACCCTGTGGTGGATTTAGAGCTGGCAGGAGACATAGCGGCGGCTGACCTGGTCGCGAAGCTCGCCGGGATTATCCGACTGGAGGGAATCGCAAACGGGCTGGCGGGGCTGCGAGAGATTCGGGGGGACACGCTGCTGACCTTTCGACTCGCGGGGCCGTTGGACAGGCCCGGTGGACTCAGCTTCATCGGCGGGGAGTTTGTCCCTCGGGATGTGAGCTTTCGGACCCCTCTGGTGCCCGAACGGATCGCGGGGTTGAACGGTCGTTTCATCGTCTCCCCGGAGCGTATGGAATTTGACAAGCTGGCCGGACGGATGGGGCAAGCCCAGTTCGAGGTCCAGGGCATCATCACGGCGGGGGCGGAGAGCACGTTCCGGGGACTCACGGTGCAGGTGCGGGCGGAGGCTGCCCAGCTC
>JBOHOM010000172.1:0-6852 GCA_050731075.1 Nitrospiraceae bacterium | reverse complement strand
GCTCATCCGCACATTCGGCGCCTGGCCCAAATTGAAGGAGACGGGTGTATGGGAGCAACGCCAGATCAGGAGGGCGATCGAGCTGGGATTAGGGGCCAGCGGACCGCATCAGGTCGAGCTGCTCAGCCGCTCGGTTACGGGACCCGATGCCGAATTCGACAAGCTCGTTGACACGATCCGCCGAGACCTTTCAAAAGCCTAGCATTCGCGGTCCGCGCCACCCTCGCCGCGCGTCACTTTGCTTCTTTCGCCTCCGTGGCGTCTTTCGCACACCGGATACCGAGGTAGACGCGTCGGTCGGTAGGCTCATGCTTGTAGCGGTTGGCGGACCGCACATGCGGCGGATCACTATGCCAGGCGCCTCCTCGAACCACGCGCTCCTTTCCGCTGGAGGGGCCGCTTGGGTTCTTAGCCGGGCTGTTCTTGTAGTAGTTCTCGTCGTAGAAGTCCTGGACCCACTCCCAGACGTTGCCCGCCATTTCATAGGCCCCGTAGGGGCTGCGTCCATACTCATATTGGTCTTTTCTCGCCAGTGTCGCGGGTCCATCCCAAAACGTGACGTTCTCGATGCTAAAGTTACTTCGATTTCCGGTGACAGGGTCATTGCCCCACGGATAGATCCTGCCATCAGTGCCTCTTGCCGCTTTTTCCCACTCAGTTTCAGTGGGCAGGCGGCCGCCCGCCCACTTACAGTAGGCGGCGGCATCTTCCCAGCTCACGTTGATCACAGGCAGTTCACCCACCCCATCCAGCATCGCTCCGGCCCGCCAGATACTGAATTTGGGATTCTCGTTCTCCGGGGGTCGGTGGCCCGCGGACTTGACGAAGGTGTGGTACTGGTGGTTGGTGATTTCATATTTTCCGATATAGAATGCGTCGAGGAACACGCGGTGCTTCGGTGCCTCGTCCGGATCCGCCGGCCCACCCTCCGCCCCCATCTCGAACTCACCGGCCGGCACCAGGACCCACTCGGTGGGATCTTCCTTTGAGGCCTGGGTCTTGGCCAACAGGGCCAGCATCCTCGCGCGCTCAGGATGGGTCTGGGGAGCCAGCGCGAGCCACTTCATGATCGTATCCTTCGCCTCGGGGCGCAGGAGCTCGGCTTCGCAGACGCCCTTCAGCCGTAACAATGCCTCATCGTCTGGCAGTTGTTTCATCGCCTCCAAGATTTCGATCAACCCGTTTCTGCATTGTCCTTGCTGAACCATGTTCGTGGCCAATATCGCACGGTCGTTCGCCGATAAGCCCGGGATCGCCTGATAGTCCTCCGCGAGCGCATTCGGCACAAGGCCGGTGATGCTCCCGACAACAATCAGCAAGAGTCTCAACCTGCTCCCATTCATTCGTCGCCGCATGCCCCCTCCCTTGGTCCTGCTCAGCCGGATGCCGGTGCGTCGTGCTATCTATTCTGTCGGTCGAACTCCTTGAGGACTTGATCGGTCAGATCGAGCGCGTCACGGTTATAGATGACGATCTTGATGGTGTTCTCGCTGCCTTTGTCCACGACGAGCGTAAAGCCGCCCTTCTCGGCGACGGCCTTGGTCGCAGCTCCAATCTTTTTCATGTAGTCATCGACCAACTCTTTCTGTTTGACGGTCAATTCCTGATTAAACTCCTGGGCGCGCTTCTGATAGTCTTGCAGCTTCGTTCTGAACTGGCCTTGTTTCTCACGCTTCTGCGTCTCGCTCAACGAGCTTTCCTGGTCCTTGAGTTGCTTCTCGATATCTTTCAGCGCGTCTTCGTCGCTGGCGAGGAGCTTTTGTCGGGTCGCGGCGTATTCCTTGAGCGCATCCAACGCGCGTCTTCCGGCCTTCGACTTTTCCAAAACCGCCTGCGGATCCACCACGCCCACTTTGAAGGAGTCGGCGGCGAACCCGGAGGATGGATAGCAGGTGAGTGCGGAGTGGACGAGGATCGTCATGAGCGCCAGGATCGCCAGTCGGGTATGTCGTCTTGCCATCTTGCTCATCTCCTTTCCGGCTCGAAATCAGAGAGGTGTGATGGGTGCTCCGTTTCACGGAGCGCGGGGAGGATAGCCTTCCGCCGCACCGATGTCAAGGGTGGAAGAGAAGAGGCGCTTGCGGGGCGAGAATACGGGCTTGTCCTGCCGATGTCCGGGCGATACAATCGGGCGGACGGACGGTTCCAGTCGTGCGCACCGGCCGGGATCGTGGTCGGGCGGGGAGGCAGTGGTGACCGCGGAGCAACAGGTGATCCAACAACAGTTTGTGAGAGCCTTGCAGCGGGAAGCAGTCCCCTGCGGCAGGCCGGGCTGTCCCGGACTGGTGGAGGTGGGCGACCTGTCGCAACCCCTCGACCGCGTCAAGACCTTCGCATTGAGATGCCAACAATGTGGGTGGCAGACCCGCGTATCCGGCTTGGAGCAGGTCACACCGCCGTGGGATGAGGCCTCGCTGCTGGTCATGGCGGATGAACATCTCATGCACCAGCAACCGAACTGCCCATACGACGGCACTCCGGTGGTCTTCACGTCGTTACCCAACCCCCGGCGGCGGGCCCGGTACAGGATTTCCTGTTTCTATTGCGGCCGACATGCCGAGATGGACTGGCCCCCTGCAGAGGCCAGGCGCTGAGGGAGGCCGCAGCGGGAAATGGCGACGGTTCCGCTCATCATCTGCTTTGGCGACAGCTTGACAGTCGGCTACCAGTCGCCCACGCCTGCTTCTCCGGATTTCCGCGAGACTCCGTACGGGGCGTTTTTGCAGGAGCTGTTGGGCTCGGCAGCCCGGGTGCTGGTCAGTGGCATCTGCGGCGAGCTGACCGGCGAGATGGCGATGCGGTTCCGGCCGGACGTGCTCCAACACCATCCGGCGTACGTGGTGTTGCTGGGGGGGACCAACGATCTGGGATGGAATGCCCGTCCCCCCGACATCATGCGCAACTTGTTGAAGATGTACGAGCTGGCCCTGGCGGCGGGGATTCAGCCGGTTGCGGTGACGGTTCCCTCTATCAGGTTGGGGATGGAAGAGGGGGAGGACTCTTCACCCCTCTGGGGGGCGGGGAGGGGAGGGACGGACGGTCAGCGATGGGTGACCGACCACATCGAGCGGCGCCAGATGTTGAATCGTCTGATCAGCGACTACTGCACGAGCAGGGGCGTTGCCTGGATCGATCTGTTTACCGCCACTCAGGAGCCGCGGACGATGCGCTTGGCGGCAGTCTATTCCAACGACGGTCTGCACCTCAGCACCGAGGGCTACAGTCGCCTCGCCGAGCTCCTCTATGAACAGGTGTTTGCCTCGGCGTTCGCCGAGGAAGGAAAAAGTTCAAAGTAAAAAGGCAAAAGTACGGTACTAAACTTTTTACTTTTTCCTTTTACCTTTTTACTCACGGACCGCGCTAGAGTGTCCTCCACGCCCTCCCATCGCTCTGGATCAGGCGATCCGCCTCGACAGGCCCCCAGCTTCCGGCCGCATACTCCGGGAGCCACTTCGCTCTGGAGGCCTCCCAGCCCTCGAGAATCGGCGTAATCCAAGCCCAGGAGGCTTCGACCGCGTCACGCCGCATGAACAGCGACGCATCGCCGGCCATCACGTCCAAGAGAAGGCGTTCGTAGGCCTCCGGCGAGGGAGCGCCAAAGGTGTCGCCGTACTTGAAGTTCATCTCGACCGGGTGCGTCCGCGCCTTCGATCCCGGTACCTTGCAGATGATCCGCAAGGACATTCCCTCCTCCGGTTGGATACGCATAGTCAGGACATTCGGGGCCAGCGGGGCCGCCGGGCTGGCGTTGAACAGAATCTGGGGGATGTCTTTGAACTGCACCGCCACCTCGGTCGCCCGCTTGAACATGGCCTTGCCGGTGCGAAGATAAAAGGGAACGCCGGCCCATCGCCAGTCCTCAATGAACAGTCGGAGCGCCACGTAGCTCTCAGTCGTCGAGTCGGGACGAATGTCGGGCTCGTGGCGGTACCCCGGCACCTCCACGCCCTGAACTTTGCCGTGGCTGTATTGCGCACGCACCGTGAACCGCTCCACATCCTCGCCCGCGATCGGCCGGAGGCAGCGCAGGACATCAACCCGGGGATTGCGCACCACGTCAGGGTCCAGCGAGTACGGAGGTTCCATGGCCACGAGGCACAGCAACTGAAGGAGATGGTTCTGCACCATGTCCCGGAGGGCACCGGTCTCCTCGTAGTACGCGGCGCGGGTCCCCACCCCTTCGGCCTCGCTGACGGTGATTTGGACATGGTCGATGAACTTGGAGTTCCAGATGGGCTCGAAGATGCTGTTGGCGAAACGCAGCACCATGATGTTCTGAACCGTCTCTTTACCCAGGTAGTGATCGATCCGGAAGATCTGGGATTCATCGAACACGTTTCCGACAATGGCGTTGATGTCCCGGGCAGACTGGAGGTCGCGCCCGATCGGTTTTTCCATGATCACACGGCAGAAGGGGCGGGAGCGCTCCGGCGGATGGGCTAAGCCGGATTGCTGCAGCCCTTCGCAGGCAGGGGCAAAGGAACTCGGCGGGACCGCCAGGTAAAAGATCCGGTTGCCGGGCAGCTTCAGGTCAGCCTCGATCTTGTCGAGACGCGACTTGATCCCTTTGTATGATCGCGGATCATCAATGGCACCGGCCTGATAAAAGAGGCGTCGTTCGAACTCCGCCCATTTCCGCTCATCTACCGCTTGACGTGAATACTTCGCGACGCCTTCGCGCATGCCGTCTCTGAAGCCTTGGTCGCTGAATGGCTTGCGGCCGATCCCGAGGACGGCATAATTGGAAGGAAGGACGCCGTCAAGGAGGAGATTGTATAACGCAGGAACCAGCTTGCGGCGAGCCAGGTCGCCGGACCCTCCAAAGATGACCAGGGTGCATGGCTCCGCCCCAAGGCCCCGTCCCGTCTCAAAGCTCAGCGGCTGTTCCTGTTCCGTCCGTCCCATGATTCCCCTCCCTCAGTCGACGCCCAACCCGGGGCGCACGCTGATTCCCTGATCCACGGACGGATTCTAACACAATTTGCCGGCGCCCACTGCTCGAGGCCACCTCTCTACCTCCACCTGCTTAAATCAGGTTCCTTCATGAATTTGATCGAAGAGCAGGACTTTCCGTTAATGGTCAACTGGCTTGTTTTCATTGACGCTGCGCAAATCTTTGATAGGCTCACATTATTTTGAAGGGGTTGAGCACGATGGCAATAAATCAGCCGACTTCGCATCAATGGTGTGAACAGGAATGAGAAGTACCTGGTGGCTGATCTTCTTGCCCGGCACCTGCACGTGCTGGTTCATGCGGTGAGCCATCGCCACAATACAAGTCTCGTGTCGGCGTGGCTGGCGGCGTTCAGCCTTGTCGCCTTTGTGGCATCAGCCAACGCGGGAACCACGGTGGATTCGGAATCCTACGACCTCAACATCTCTAGGGGGCTGCTCGAATTTAGCAGAGGCCATTATGAGAAGGCTGAGCCGCTGTTGAGCGCGGCACTGGACGCGAAGCCAGGTGATCCGGAGGCAGGCTACTATCTCGCTCAAACGTTGCTCCGTCTCAAGAAGTACGAGGCAGCTGAGGGAATCTTCCGCAAGTTGCTTGAGGGCGACCCGGCATCTGGGAGAGCGTGGCTTGGATTAGGGATTGTCCAGTATAACCGGGGACAGTATGCCGACGCGCTCGTCAGCCTGGCCGCCGCGGAGAAGGCGTCGCCAACCGAGCCGCTTGTTCACTACTATATGGGATTAATCTATAACGAGCTCGAAGCGTTCGAGAAATCTCCGGAGAAGTTCCACCAGGCCATGGCGCTCAGCCCCGATCTGGCTCCTTCCGCCCAATACTATAGCGGCGTTGCCTACTACCGGCGCGGGATCTTTGACAAGGCTCAGGCTGAATTTGAAGCGGTGATCGCGACCCAGCCAGAATCAGAACTTGCCAGGTCGGCAAAGGAATTCTTGTCGGAGACCCGCGCCGCCCCACCCAAAGGTCTGCAACGATTGAACGCGACGTTCACCCTGAGCTCGGAATGGGATTCCAACGTCGTCGTCATCCCGAACGGCACCAGCCCCCCCGGTGGGGCCACCGGGATCTCTCAACAGAGCGACTATCGCACGGTCCTCTATGCCCACGCAGATCTTCGCCCAATTCAGACCGGGACGTGGACGGCTGGACTGGCGTCGGGGGTCTACCAGAGCTTTCACCGGACACTGCACGGCTTCGACGTGCTGGACTTTTCCCCAACAGCGTACATCCAGCACCAACTCGGCCCGTTGCAGACTAGCATCCAGTATATTTTCAGCTACACCGACGTCGGGCGGGAACCGTACCTGGTCGCTCACGGCGCACAGCCGTACTTCACCCTGGCCGAAGGAGGTCGTGCCTTCACGCAGGTTCAGTTGAGATATCAGTACAAAGACTTCAAGGACAATCGATTTCCCACCAACTCTGGACGGGACGGCATCAACTGGCTTGCCGGGGTGACCCAATACCTGCTCTTGAAGGAGGACAAGGGAAGGGCCCGCGTGGGGTTTACCTATGATACCGACCGGACTGGGGGTGGATCCCCGAGCGTGGCGCCTCCTCCGGGAGGTACCAACGCTTCCGACTGGTCCTATAACGGGTACCGGGTCTCCACCGGACTTGAGCTTCCCTCAATAATCTGGAAGCTGAACTGTGGCCTGGCCTTTGATTACAACTGGGTCAACTACCTGAATCCCAACTCCTTTTCCGGGGACGGACTGACTCCCCGGCGAGACCGCATCATCGGGTTGACCGGGGCCTTGAGTCGGGCGCTCACCGAACATTTCTTACTCACGTTCCAATACAGTTACACCAGGGAGCAAAGCAACGTCGCAGCGTTCGACTACAACCGCAGCATCTATTCACTGAGTCTCACCGGGCGT
>JBOHOM010000171.1:0-2620 GCA_050731075.1 Nitrospiraceae bacterium | reverse complement strand
GGCCGCCCGGCGGCAAGCGGGCGACGAGGAGGCCCACGACCTGGACGAGGATTTTCTGCGCGCGCTCGAGTATGGCATGCCGCCGACCGCCGGGGAGGGCATCGGAATCGACCGGGTCGTCATGCTCCTTACCAACCAGGCCTCTATCCGTGATGTGATCCTCTTTCCTCAGCTTCGCCCGGAGAAGTGACAGGATGTTGAAAAAGGCCCCCAGCTTTGTTCTCGCCTCGCTCAACACCTCAACGTACCCTAGAAAGTATGCCTCGGCGTCTCGCTCGCTGCGGCCGCGCTGGATGGCCTTTTTGAACATCCTGAGCGCAGGAGAGTGACGGTGCAGCTGCCCTACGAGATCTTCGTCGGTTTACGCTATCTCCGCGCGAAACGCCGCCAGCGCACCATTTCCCTCAATACAGTCGTTTCGGTGGCCGGGATCACCCTGGGGGTGGCCGCGCTGATCGGCACGCTGGGCATCATGACCGGGTTCAAGGAAGATCTTCAGGCGAAAATCCTGGGCACCACCTCCCATATCGTCGTCCAGGACCGCACACGTGAGAACATGGCGAACTACGACGCCCTCGTGACCCGGGTGCAGCAAGTCCCCCATGTCCTGGCGGCCACCCCTTTCGTCTTTCGACAAGTGCTGCTCACCTCCCAGTCCGCGGTCCAGGGCATCGTGCTGCGCGGCATCGACCCGCAGAGAGAGGTGCGCGTCACCGACCTGGCCAAGAACATCACGTCCGGGCGTCTCGCCGACCTTGAGGCCCCTGAACGCGTCGCCGCCAGCGGAACTTCCGCCACCGAGCCCGCCGCCGGCGCGTCCGACCCCGCCCGTCCCGGGATCATCCTCGGCAAGGAGCTGTCCATGCGCCTCGGCGCCTTCGTCGGGGACACCATCAACGTGGTCTCACCGGTCGGCCCGATGAGCGCGATCGGGATGACGCCGAAGATCCGGGTGTTCAGGGTCGTAGGGGTGTTCGAGTCGGGGATGTACGAATATGACTCCTCGCTGGCCTACATCGCGCTGGGCGAGGCCCAGAAATTCTTCAACATGGGCGACACGGCCACCGGCATCGAAGTGAAAGTGGACGACATCTTCCTGGCGGCCGACATCGCGCGCGCCATCGAGCAGGCCCTGGGCTTTCCCTACTGGGCCAGGGACTGGATGCAGCTCAACCGGAACCTGTTTTCCGCCTTGAAGCTGGAAAAAGTGATGATGTTCCTGCTGTTGGTCCTCATCACGCTCGTCGCGTCCTTCAACATCGTGAGCACGCTGACCATGATCGTGAGCGAGAAACAGCGCGAGATCGCCGTTCTCAAAGCCATGGGCTCGACGCGCAAGGCCATCATGCGAATCTTCATGCTGAACGGGCTGATCATCGGACTCACGGGCACCGTCATCGGGATTCCGCTCGGCTATGCGTTTTTATGGCTGATCCAGACCTACTGGACGTTCGATCCGACCGTGTACTATATCTCGCATGTCCCGGTTCACGTGCAGGCGTTGGACGTGATCCTGGTCTCGTTCTCCGCCATCCTGATCAGCTTTTCCGCCACCCTCTATCCATCCTGGCAGGCCGCCAAGCTGGATCCCGCCGCCGCGCTCCGCTATGAATGAGGTGCAGTGATGCAGGAGGAGAAGCCCCTGGTCCAGGTCCTCGACGTCACCAAGTACTTTCCCATGGGTGAGCAAACGGTGGCGGCCGTTCGAGGCATCCGCTTCGACATCGGGCGCGGGGAGATGCTCGCCATCATCGGAGCCTCCGGCGCCGGGAAAAGCACCCTGCTCCACATCCTGGGCACGCTGGACCGGCCGACCAGCGGGACGGTGCTCTTTGAAGGGCGGGACCTCTTCCGCCTGTCGGATCACGAGCAGGCGGAGTTCCGCAACCAGCGGATCGGGTTCGTCTTCCAATTCCACCACTTGCTCCCCGAGTTCACCGCGCTCGAGAACACCTGCTTGCCGGCGTTGATCCAGAACCGGCCGGCGGCGCAGGCGCGCGCCGAGGCCGCCGCGCTGCTGGCCGACGTGGGGCTGTCCCAGCGGCTCCATCACAAACCGGGGGAGCTGTCCGGCGGCGAGCAGCAACGGGTGGCGGTGGCCCGCGCGCTGATGCAGGGGCCGGACCTCGTCCTGGCGGACGAGCCGACCGGCAATCTGGACACCCAGACCGGAGAAGCGCTGTTCACCCTGTTGAAAACGCTGAACCGCGACCGCCACATCACCTTCGTCATCGTCACGCACAACGAAAAGCTCTCGGCGCAGGCCGACCGCCTCATTCACATGGAGGACGGCAGAATCACCCAGGCCTGAGGCTTTCCCCTCTCCGAGACACCGCGGCTCCCTGATAACGTAACCATCCCCTCATCAGCCCCCACAAGTAATTTGATTTTTGCTTGACTGTGTGAAGCTGTCTGATACCTTCGGCATTAAGACTCACCACGACTGTGTGTGCGCGGAGGAGGGAGTATGAAGAGGGCAGCACGGGTCACCTGGATGCTCGCTTCAGGATTGTTCCTGGTCACGGTCGTTTTTGCTCCGACGCAGGTCACGGCGGTGGAATTTGCCATTGTCGGCCCGCGCGCGGTGGGCATGGGCGGCGCCGGTGTCGCGGTTACCACC
>JBOHOM010000170.1:0-11862 GCA_050731075.1 Nitrospiraceae bacterium | reverse complement strand
TCATGGAGGAGTATTGGGGCGCCATGCACAGCCCGATCAGCCCCTCCGGGAGATCGTCCAGCAGCTCGGCGTAGGTTTCCCTGATAGAGGGATGCCAGTGCCGGAGTCCCACATAGCAGCGGTACCGTTCACCGCCCGGGCCGTTGAGCTTCTGCTCGAGCTTCCGGGCCACCTTCCGCGTGATGCCGAGGACCGGTGATTTCCCCCCGGTGACGCGGTAACGCTCGCGGATCTCTTCCACGAGATTCGGAGGAGTCGGCCGTCCGCCGCGCACGTCAAGCAGGTACGGCTCGACGTTGTCGAGGCTATCCGGCCCTCCCATGGCCATCAGTAGGATCGCGATCGGTTTTTGCCGTCCCGGCACCAGATCCTCCGTCACGCGTAACGGGTGACGCGTGACGCGACAGGAACGAGCCTCATTTCTTCACACCTGTCACGCGTTACCTGTTACCCGTCACTTCCTTACTGCTGGCTCAACTTGTGCACCATTTCAACGGCCGCGACGACGTGCTCGACCGGCGTGTTCGGCAGGACCCCGTGCCCGAGGTTGAAAATATGGCCCGGGCGGGCGGCCGCGCGATGCAGAATATCCTGCACACGCCGTTCGATCTCATGCAGCGGGGCGAACAACACGACAGGGTCCAGATTCCCCTGGATGGCCCTATCGTAGCCGATCGTGGCCCAGGCTTCATCGAGCTGCACGCGCCAGTCCACCCCGATCACGTCCCCGCCCCCTTCACGCATCAGTTTCAGCAGGGTCGCCGTGCCGGTGCCGAAATGAATCAGCGGCACGCCCTCGCGCTTCAAACCCTCGAAAATGAGCTGCATGTGCGGCAGGACATATTCGGCATAGTCCCCCGGCGAGAGGCACCCCACCCAACTGTCGAAGAGCTGGACCGCCTGGGCCCCGGCGCGGATCTGCCGGCGCAGGTAGCCGGTCACCACGCGCGCCAGCTTGTCCATCAGCTTGTGCCAGGCCTCCGGCTCGCGATACATGAACTGCTTGGTCGCGAGGAAATTCTTCGAGCCGCCGCCTTCGATCGCATAGCTGGCCAGGGTAAAGGGGGCGCCGGCGAACCCGATGAGCGGCACCCGTCCGGTCAAAGCCTTGCGGGCCTGCTTGATGGCGTCCTCGACGTAGCGTAACTCCTCGCCGTCCGTGACGCGCAAACGCTCGACCGCCGCGCGATCACGCACGGGATTCCCGATGACGGGGCCCTCTCCCTCCGAGAACGAGACGGTCAGTCCCATCGGCTCGAGCGGCAGGAGGATGTCGGCGAAGATGATGGCGGCATCCAGCGGGAACCGGTCGATCGGCTGGAGCGTGACCTGGGCGGCCAGGTCCGGCGTCTTGCAGACCTCGAGAATGGAGTGTTTCGCGCGGACCGCCTGATATTCCCGCATGTAGCGGCCGGCTTGCCGCATGAACCACGCAGGCGTGCAGTCGACGGGCTGCCGGCGACAGGCTTTGAGGAACCGATCGTTCATTGCACCCACCCACCCCAGGCGTTATCTCACCCGCCCGCCCCGATCCTGCCGAGACAGGCTCTTTTCCCGCTGGACGCGCCCCTTCCCGATAGTTCAGCCATTCTAGATGCGCGCTCTCAGGGGTGTCAAACTGGCAAGCTGCAGAGGTCATGGCTCCTTGACACCATCACCTCGGGGTGTGTGCCGATCGTTTACCAGCCGGCTTTTCTGTCCGGCCTCATACGCCCCAATCCGGCCCCCCACGCTCGCGGGTCGAGCGCACTTGCGCGCCCAACGCATTCCGGATCGCCCCGCTCTCAGAATCCAGTGCGGCGGCCTCGGCCTCCGTGAGGATCCAGGCGTCGCCCGGGGCGAGCTCGATCCGATAATGGTTCTTGCGGAGAGAGAACCACTCAATATACGGATGGGGAGCCAACAGGGGATGCGGGTCGAAGGAGATGAGGCTCACCTCGCCCACCTGGGGTACTTCGAAGTCGCCCAGCACCTGCCCGGCGAGGTCCTCGTCAACGAAGCCGCTGTTGCGGAAGCGCATCGCTTTCCCGGCGATCTCCCCCTTGAAATCGCCTTTGAGGTAGACATCCACCGGCCCTAACACGGCCAACGTGATCCGGCCCACCACGCTCCCGGCCGTGCGGTTATCCAGAAACCCCTCCTTCACCCATCGGGAGTTGCCGAACTTTTGTGCCATGCCTCCTGGCCCTCCGTGGTCATCGTGGGAGATCCCGCCTGCGCCGCGACACCTTCGCCTTCCTGCCCCACACATTCCGTCAACAGCGCAATCAGGATCAACCCGCTTCCAAGCCACCCTCCCTGGTCGAGTTGCTCGCCGAGGAAATACCAGGCAAGCCACGCCGCGAAGGCCGGCTCCAGCGAAAAAATGAGCGCAACCCGTTGCGCCGGGACGATGCTCTGAGCCCACATCTGCACGGCGAACGCCCCGGTGGCCAGGACGCCGGTGACGATCAACGCGACCATCAGCGTCGCGGTCGGCGCCACGCGGACTGCGCCAGGCGACTCGATGACCATCGCAGGCAGCATGGCGAGGGTGACGAAGACCAACTGCCACCCGAACAACGAGACAGAATCGCCGCGCCGTGTATAGGCCTCCAGACAGCAGATGTGCGTCGCAAAGGCCGCCGCGCAGACGAGAGTCAACAGATCCCCCCGGTTCAACGACACCGTCGGATCAACCAGGAACCACAGCCCGAGGACGGCGAGGCCGGCCGAGGCCCAGGTCCGAATGTGGAACCTCCCCAGGAACAGCGGCACAAACACGACGTACAGTGCCGTGATGAAGGCGGAGTTCGAGGCCGTCGTGTACCGCAACCCCACGGTCTGGGTGGCATAGCCCACGAACAGAAAGACCGTCGCGATCGCGCTCATCCGCAGCACGCCCCGGTCGAGCCGCAAACGGCTCCCCGCCGCCAGCACGATTCCCAGCGTCAGCACCGTGCCCAGCAGGAATCTTAGGAAGAGGAACGAAAAAGGAAGGATCTCTTCAAGTGCCGCCTTGGTTGCGGGAAATGTCGCGCCCCAGACCAGCGTGCTGAGCAAGAGGGCGAGTTGGGGCATGGATGTTCAGGCTAGGGGCAATAGGCGATAGGCTATAGGTGTCTGACCAAATATCGTCCAGTCTCCGGCCTATAGCCCATGGCCTCGTGCCGATCGCCTATGGTTTACAGAGAGGACAGGTCTTCTGGTCGGTGACGCCTGACTGTTCCATGGCCGTCAACGCCCGGTCCTTGTCGGGATAGTCGAACCATCCCCCTTCCCAGAAATCCGTCCCCGTGACATTGGACGGCACCTCCGCGCACCGCTCCCGGTGGAGGGTCGCTCGATCGATCGAATGTGCGATGTGCACCCAATAGACCATTCTCTCCCCTTCGCCGTGCCATCGCGGGCTTACGGCTCCTCGGGCTGAGCGGGTGGAACTGACAAGGAAGAGGCTACGGGAGAAGTTGCCACTCGTCCTTTTCGATGAACACCTTTTCGCCGGCCTGAAGCTTCTTCACATCGTCTTTCTCAAAGAGCCGCAGATACCGCGCAATGCGTTCCGGCTCGTCGATTCGCTCTTCCCTCATCAACCCCGTCAGCAACTTGTACCGACGAATCAGCAGCGACATGCTCTCCCCCCTTTGAACAACCCACTAAACCGCCCTGATCCGTGGTAAGATAGCTGACCGCGCGCGGCGCGGTCAAGAACCCGGCAGGTGGCCTCGACCGGGGATGTCGCACACGGGTCTCTGTTTCGGCTATAATCGGCTATAATACGTTCCCAGCGTGGTCCCAGGAGGGGGTATCACATGCCGCTGTATGAGTACCGATGTGAGAGCTGCGGTGAACAGTTCGAAGTCGTGCAACCGGTCACCGTGAAAGCGGAAGAAACCACCTGTCCCCACTGCCGGGCCCAGAAGGCGACTCGGCTGATGTCATCCTTCGCCTCCAAAATCGTCGGCGATCACAAGCCCGGGTTCGCCGAGATGAAGGCCTACGACATGCTGAACGAACGGATGAACAAATTCTCAAAATTGCCGCCGGCCATGGGCAAGCGAGTCATGCCCAGCCCGGAGAACTTCGGACCGCCAGTAAAGCCGGATTCCAAAGGGAGTGGCGACCGCGGCGGGGCCTGATCGCAAAGGCTCAGTTCTGACCAACCTTCATTCTCATTTCCCGAGCAGAGCCATGTTGCCCCCGGCCTGTCGACGAAGAGGAGGCATGATGATTGAGAGAGTCTTCATGGCCCTGGGGTTGCTCGTCGCGAGCGTCGCCGCTCCGGTACAATCCGCCGGAGAGGGTCCCTCCGGTTCGCTCGTCATCGCCGGGAACGGTCCCGAGATGCCGATGATTGAGCAATTAGCCAGGACGTTTGAGAAAGCCAACCCGCGTGTATATATTGACATTCTGTGGGACGATAACTCCAAGCCGGTCGAGATGGTCAAGTCCGGCCAGGCGCACATCGCGGTGACGGGGAAAGAGGAGCCGGGGTTGAACGCCACGCAGATCGGTTGGGACGGGATTGCGGTGATGGTGAACCTTGCGAACCATATGAAAGAGGTCACGACACAGCAGGTCGCCGAGGTCTTTTCGGGGAAAGTGCGATTCTGGTCCGACTTGGGAGGGCCCGACACCAAAATCCTGCTCATCGACCGCCCTCGGAACCGCAACATTCGTGACGCCTTTGAACAGTACCTCGGTATCGCGGGGAAGATCCCGGACTCGGCGAAGGTGATCGGCCCTGACGACAAGGCTATTAAAACCGTGGCCGGCACGCTCCCCCCGCTCTCCGCCGTGACCTATCTCTCGCTCGGCCAGGCGCTCGCGGCCGTGACCACAGGGGTGGCGGTCCGCTTGCTCCCGCTCGACAAGGTCGAGCCGGAAGAACCGACGGTCAAAGACGGGCGATACAAGCTCCGCCGGCCGGTTCTGCTGCTCACGAGGAAGGAATCTAACCCGACGGCCGACGCCTTTCTGGCATTCGTGCTCTCCAAGGAGGCGCAGACGATTATCGATAACGAAGCCTTTACTCCATTGGCCCAGTAGAACTAACGCTGGTTTATTTTTCCTAAGGAGGCCCCGTATGCTGAGGCACTTATTGGCGGTTACCACCATCGCGCTCGCCCTGGCAGTCATCATCACGCCGCTCGGCGCCGTGTACGCAGCCAAGGAAGGTTCCAACGTCGAAGGTTCCGGATTCAGCCTCTTCGAGACCGAGTCGATCAAGGGCTTCGACGAGAAAAAGGTCGAGAAGGACCCGGTCTGCGACCGCAGTAAACGTCCCAAGATCACGAAGGTGGAGCCCGACGAAGCCAAGCCAGGCGATCGCGTCGTCATCAAGGGAGAGAACTTCGGCACGAAGGAATGTCTCCAAAGCGTCACCTTCAGCGCGGCGGCCGGGTCGAACGTCAAATTCAAGTACGTGAACGACTCCACGATTGAGGCGACGGTCCCGGCGAGCAAGAGCGGCATGAGCTTCGTGATCGTCGTGACCGGCAGCGGCAGCGCACAATCGAAGCCCGTCCTGATCAAAGGCAAGTGAAGCGACCCGCGCTCCCGCGTGGGGCATCCTGATATGGACGGCGACGCATCCGGCTGAGGGGGCCAACCCGTCTCCTCAGCCGGCCCCATCCGTCCCTCCACCGCTGGCTCCGGCCCGCCCGGCTCCCTCAGCGGCCTCTCAAGTCCCAGGACCGATGGCCGATGCCCTAAGTCCGCGTCATTCCAAGATCCCCGGAGCGACACAGGCTCGACAAGAATCAAGACGGTGTGATAGCGTACGCAAACTCTCATGGGCCTCCTCACATGATGTTTAAAAAAATCCTCGTGTCCAACCGCGGCGAGATTGCGATGCGGATCATCCGCGCGTGCCGCGAGCTGAATATTGCGACTGCCGCGATCTACGCCGAGCAGGACTCGACGGGCATCTACGTCAAGAAGGCGGACGAGGCATACCAGGTCGGCCCGGGGCCGGTTCAGGGGTTTCTGGACATGCCGCAAATCCTCGCCCTGGCGCAGCGCATCGGCGCCGATGCGATTCATCCCGGCTACGGGTTCCTGTCCGAGAACGCGCAGTTCGCCCACCTCTGCCAGGCGTCCGGCGTGACCTTCATCGGACCGTCGCCCCAGGCCATCCACCTGATGGGCAACAAGGTCCAGGCCAGGGCATTGGCCAAGAAGATCGGGGTGCCCGTCGTCCCCGGCACCGATGGCAACGTCGCGGGCCTGGACGACGCGCTGGCCTTCTGCCGCACGGTCGGCTATCCGGTCATGGTCAAGGCCAGCGCCGGCGGCGGGGGCCGGGGGCTTCGGGTGGTCCGGTCCGATGAGGATCTGCTGGCCGGGATGGAAACGTCCGCGCGCGAGGCTCTTTCAGCGTTCGGCGACGACAGCCTGTTTATTGAAAAATACCTCGATCGTCCGCACCACATCGAGTTCCAGATCCTGGCGGACCGACACGGCAACGTCATCCACCTGGGCGAACGCGATTGCTCGATCCAGCGCCGCCACCAGAAGCTGATCGAGATTGCGCCGTCTCTGGTTCTGACCCCGCGCCTGCGCGCGGAAATGGGTGAGGCGGCAATCGCCATCGCCCGGGCCGTGGACTATGACAACGCGGGCACCATGGAATTCCTTCTCGACCAGGAGGGACACTACTACTTCATCGAGATGAACCCGCGCATCCAGGTGGAGCACACCGTCACCGAGCAGATTACCGCCGTGGACATCGTGCGGTCGCAGATCTCGATCGCGGCCGGACAGCCGCTCGAAATCCGGCAGGAGGAGGTCACGCTCCAGGGCCACGCCATCCAGTGCCGGATCAACGCCGAGGACCCCCGGAATAATTTCAGGCCGTCCACCGGGACGATCACAGCCTATTTGTCGCCGGGCGGCATCGGGGTACGGATTGACGGCGCGGTCTACAAGGATTACACGGTTCCTCCGTATTATGACGGACTCTTGGCCAAGCTCACGGTGCGGGGCCGCACCTGGGAGGAAACCGTGAGCCGCATGCACCGCTCGCTCGAGGAATACGTCCTGCGGGGGGTCAAGACGACGATCCCGTTCCTGCAGAAGATCATGAAGGAGCCGGACTTCCGGGCCGGTCGCTTCGATACGTCCTTTCTGGCGACACACCCGGAGCTGTTTCAGTACGATGAGACTCTCGAGCCGGAAGACCTCGTCGTCGCCATTTCAGCGGCCATCGCGGCCTATGAAGGACTGTAATAAGCAATGGTGAATTGTGAATGTTGAATGGTGAATTTTCCTGCACATTCAACATTGAGCATTCAACATTCAAAATTATCGTGAGCTAATGACCGCGAAACCAAAACAAAAGGCTGGCAAAGGAAAGCCGCCGCTGCAAGTAGAGCCGGCGCCGGGCAAGAAGCTGCTCATCACGGACGTGGTGCTCCGTGACGGCCACCAATCCCTGCTGGCGACGCGGATGCGGACCGAGGACATGCTGCCGATCGCGCAGAAGCTGGACGCGGTCGGCTACTGGTCGCTGGAGATGTGGGGCGGTGCGACATTCGACACCTGCCTGCGTTTCCTCAAGGAGGATCCGTGGGAGCGCCTGCGCGCCCTCCGCGCAGCCATGCCGAACACCAGGCTGCAGATGCTCTTGCGCGGCCAGAACATCGTGGGGTACCGGCATTACGCCGACGATGTGCTGGAGCGATTCATCGAACGCGCGGCCACCAACGGGATCGACGTGTTCCGGATCTTCGACGCCCTCAACGACCTGCGGAACATGGAACGCGCGATGCGCGAGGTCAAGACGTGCGGCAAGCACGTCGAGGCCTCGATCTGTTACACCGTCAGCCCGGTCCACAGCCTGGATCGCTTCATTTCGCTGGCGAGGCAGTTGGAAGACCTGGGGACCGATACCCTCTGCATCAAGGATATGGCGGGCCTCCTGGCCCCGCTCGACGCCTACACCCTGGTCAGGCGGCTGAAAGCGGCGGTGCGGGTCCCGATCCATCTGCACAGCCACTATACCTCAGGGATGGCTTCCATGTCCGCCCTGATGGCCGTGCTGGGCGGCCTCGATATGCTGGACACCGCGGTCTCCCCGTTGGCCGGCGGGACCTCCCATCCGCCGACGGAGACGCTGGTCGCCGCCTTACGGGATACCCCCTACGACACCGGCCTGGATCTGCCGCAGTTTGCGCCGATCGCCGAGCATTTCCGGGCAGTCCGGCGGAAATATCACCAGTTCGAAAGCGACTTCACGGGGGTGGATGCCGAGATTCTCACCACCCAGATTCCGGGCGGGATGCTGTCCAATCTGGCGGCGCAGCTGGCTGAGCAGAACGCCTTGGACAAGATGAAGCAGGTGCTGGAGGAAGTCCCGCACGTTCGGAAGGACATGGGCTACCCCCCGCTCGTGACGCCGAGCAGCCAGATCGTCGGCACCCAAGCCACCCTCAATGTGATGACCGGCGAACGGTACAAGGTCATCACCACCGAGACCAAGAACTATTTCCTCGGCCTGTACGGAAGACCGCCGGGGCCGCTGAACCCCGAGGTCCAGGCCCGGGCCATCGGGGACGAAGAGCCGATTCAGGGGAGACCGGCGGATCGCCTGGACCCGGAACTCGACGCCGTCAAGAAGGAGCTGGCCGGGAAGACCTCCGCGACCGAGGACCTCCTCTCCTTCGCCCTGTTCCCGGCGATAGCCGGCGAGTTTTTGGATCAGCGCGAGCGGGGCGAGCTCAAGCCCGAACAGCTCGAGCCCCCCCCGGAGAAAGGACCGGCGGTGGCCCACGAACTGCATCTCGCGCCGGTCGAGTTCAACCTCACCCTGCATGGAGAGTCGTATCACATCCGGGTGTCGGGCTCCGGCCGGAAGAGCGAGGGACGTAAGCCCTACTACATTCGGGTCAACGAGAAGCTGGAGGAGGTGTACCTCGAGCCCCTTCAGGAAGTGCTGGCGGGGGTCCCCGAGCCACCCGAGACCGGTACCGGCACCGTCCCCAAACGCCCCAAACCCACGAAGCCCGGCGACGTGGCGGCACCCATGCCGGGCAGGGTGGTCAAGGTCCTGGTGGCGAAGGGGGAGGCGGTCAAGGTCGGAGAGCCGGTCCTGATCATCGAGGCCATGAAGATGGAAAGCCGGGTGCCCGCCCCGATCAACGGTACGGTGGTCGCCCTGTATGTAAACGAGGGGGAGGAGGTGAAGACCGACGAGACCCTGGTGCAATTGGAATAGCCCCGGCTTCGCCAGGCCAGCCATGCTGTTCATCCTGCTGCTCATTTCCCTTCTCCTCACCGCCTGCACCGCTCCTTCCGAAGTCCCGACTTGGTTCGACTCGATCCAGCGCATGCCGGTCAGGACCGTGCAGGTGCAGGGGCATCGCATCGCCTACCTCGATGTGGGCCAAGGCCCTCCGGTCATCCTGGTACACGGCATCGGCGGATCCATGTGGCAGTGGGAATACCAGCAGACTGCGCTCTCCGCCGCGTATCGCGTCATTACCCCGGATCTCCTCGGTTCAGGGCTGTCTGACAAGCCCGACCTTGCCTACACGCCGGTTGAACTGGTCGAGTTCTTCCGCGAATTCATGGACAGGCTCGGGGTCCCGCGGGCGACATTAGTCGGAACCTCCATGGGGGCGGGCCTGGCGATCGGCATGGCGCTGACCTATCCGGACCGAGTGGACCGCCTGGTCTTGATCAGCGGCTTCCCCGATCGAGTGCGTGACAAGCTCGGCAGTCCCATGTTCAGACGCGCCGTCGATTCGCGGATACCGATCTGGCTCGTCAGCCTCGGAAACTGGTTCGCCGGTCGCGGGCTCACGCGGGACGTGCTCAGCGAGATCGTGCACGATCCCGCGTTGCTGACGCCCGCTGTCATCGAGCGCTCGTACCTCAACCGCACGAGTCCAGGGCTGATTCCCCCCTTACTGAGCCTCATTCGGAACCTGCCGCTCTGGGAAGAGGGGTTTGCCAGACAACTCGCCAAGATCCGTCCCCCGACGCTGATCGTGTGGGGAGCCGAGGACCGCGTGTTCCCGCCGAAGGTGGGACAGGACCTTCAGGCGGCCATCCCCGGTGCGTCGTTCACGCTGATCCCTGAAGCGGGGCACATTCCGCAGTGGGAACGGCCGGACCAGGTGAATCGGGCTCTGCTGAACTTCTTGCAGCCTTGACACTATGCGAACACAGCCCGTATATAGCGGCTAGGGCGCACTTTCAGGAAAGTCCATGATCGGAGCGGAGGCAGCCATGAAACCGTCACGACAAACGCGAGCTGTGTCAGCCTGGCTGGTCGTCCTGGGGGGACTTGCAGGATGGGCGGGATGTGCTTCGTTGGGAAGCTCAACCGAGACGGGCTTCATGTATAAGAACCTCCCGGTCGCGAGCGGGAGCGCCGAGGCCGGGGAAGGCCATAGCGTGACCATGAGAGGCGAGCCCAAGGCACTGGCCGGGCCCGGGATCAGAGCGGGCGAGTCCTTGCGAGACGCCAGGCTCGCGAAAGGGGACCTGTCCCTCGTGAACATCGCGGAGACCAAGGGGATGGTCCGCATCATCAGCCTCGTCCCTTCCCTCGACACGAGAGTCTGCGAGCAGCAGACTCATTATTTGAGCGAAAAGAACAACGGACTGGACAAGATGGCCCAGTTGATTACGGTGAGCGTGGATACGCCGTTCGCACAGAGCCGCTTTGCCAGGGAGGCCAAGATCGGCAACGTGACATTCCTGTCCGATTATCGTGGCGGGGAATTCGGCAGGACCTACGGCCTGCTGGTGAAGGACCCGCACTTTCTGGCCCGGGCCGTCATGGTGGTGGACAAGGAGAATGTGATCCGGTACCTCCAGATCACTCCCGAGCTGGGACAACTGCCGGACCTGGACGCGGCGTTCCGGTTGGCCCGTTCCTTAATTGAGAAGAGCTGATGGCAAATGGACAGAACTGTCGCCTTCTTGCCGTATGCTATTGGCCATACGCTCTTCAAGATCGCTATCAGCCATATGCTCCGGTTAGGTTAGTTCTATGACACCGTACGACTTGCTGGTGATCGGAAGCGGCCCCGCCGGCCAGAAGGCGGCCATCCAGGCGGCCAAGCTGCGGAAACGCGTGGTCATCATCGAGAAGGAACCCGTCATCGGCGGCTCATCCGTCAACACCGGCACACTCCCCAGCAAAACTCTCAAAGATGCCATCTATCACCTGCACGGGTTCAAACTCCGCGCGTTCACGAGCATGTCGTATTCCCTGAAAAAGAGCCTGACCCTCCGTGACCTGATGACCCGCAAGGAGCAAGTCACCAAAAATGAGCTCGCGATCATCACCAACCAGCTTGAGCGGAACGATGTGGAAATCGTGCACGGGATGGCCTCATTCGTGGATCCCCATACGGTCCAGGTCCTCAGACGCAATGGCCAGGTGGACAGGCTGCAGGGATCCTTCATCGTGATCGCCACCGGCTCGCGTCCGCGACGGGGCGAAGGCATTCCCTTCAACGATCTGTCGATCTGTGATTCGGACTCGATCCTCTCCACCGAAAACATCCCCAAGACCATGGCCGTCGTGGGCGGCGGCGTCATTGGCTGCGAATACGCCTCGATGTTTGCCGCGTTCGGCATCAAGATCACCCTCGTCGAACGACGCGCGGAACTGCTCCGGTTCGTGGACCAGGAGCTCGTCCAGGCCCTGATCTACCACATGCGGACCAACGGCGTGATGATGAGGCTGGGGGAGGAGATTGCCGGGGTCGCGCTGGATGCGAGAGGCCGTGTGGTCACGAGCATGCAGAGCGGCAAGACGGTCGTGACGGACATGCTGCTGTACGCCATGGGGAGAATCGCCAACACGGACGAGTTGAACTTGGGCGCCGTCGGCCTCACCACGGACAAACAGGGCCAGCTCAAGGT
>JBOHOM010000169.1:0-6626 GCA_050731075.1 Nitrospiraceae bacterium | reverse complement strand
AGAGAAACCCCTGAAACGCGGACGCCAGATGAACCCAGAGCGTGTACGAGACCAGCCGGACATTCCAGCTTTTTGGATAGCGCTGGCCATTGCTGCCGGAGTGCTGGTCCTCGATGTCGTCACTCCGCACGAAATGCCCCCTCAAATGCTCTACGTCCTCTGCATCCTGGTCTCCGTATGGTCCCGGCACGAGCGAACCCTTTGGGGGATGGCCATCCTCTGCACAGTGCTGACCGTACTGGGGCCCGTCCTTTCACCTCCTTCGTTCGACCTGGGCATCATTCTCTTCAGTCGGATCACGGAGATCGTCCTCATTTGGTTGACGACCGCGCTGGTCTGGCAGTACCGCCGGACCCAGGACACACTCCGTCTCTTGAACAAGGAGCTGGAGGCGCGTGTCGCGCAGCGCACCCATGAGCTCTCGCGGGCCTTTGACGAACGCGAACAGCTCAATCGCGACCTGCACGACGACGTCCTGCAATCACTCTACGCCGTGGGGCTGGAGTTGGAAGCCGGTCGGCCGTCGAGATTCAACGATCCGGCCGGCGTGGTCGCGCACATTGACCAGGCCTTGCATCAGCTCAAGCACGTGATGCACCAGATCCGCAACTATATCGCCGGCTTCCATCCATCGAGTCACGAGACGCTCGACACAGCCCTCGCCACGCTCGTTAAGGAGATGACGATCGCGCAGGGGCCTGGCCTGCATTTGACCATGGACCCCGGAGTGTCCGACAGCTTGTCGTCTGAGCAAACCGAGTCCATTCTCCTCATCGTCCGTGAGGCGCTGAGCAACTGCGTCCGGCATTCGCGTGCGCAGCAAGCGTTCGTCACCGCGCAACGACAGAACGGAGCGCTCCGGATCGAGATTCAGGATGATGGGGTGGGGTTTGATCCGGACGCCGCGAAGAAGGACGGCCATGGGTTAGCCAATATGGCCGCACGCGCCAGGGACATCGGGGCGGAGTTCCGGGTTGTGTCCTGGCCTGGCCACGGCGTGCACATCGCGTTCGACCTTCCCCTCCCGCCACGAGGTGTCCGGCCATGACCCAGCCTGATCCCATCAGGGTCTTGTTGGTCGACGACCACGTGATTGTCCGGGAAGGGCTCAAGATGGTGCTGGGACGGGATGCCCGGATTCGGATCGTAGGCGAGGCGGGAACAGCGCAATTCGCAGTCTCGGAAGCACGTCGGGCCAATCCTGATGTGGTCCTCATGGACATCCGCCTGCCCGACGGGAACGGGGTCCAGGCATGCACCGACATTCTGGACCAGTGCCCACAGGCCCGCGTGTTGTTCCTGACCTCCTACGTGGACGACGACACGGTGTTGGCGGCCATTCTTGCGGGCGCCCACGGCTATCTCGTCAAGGAAATCGGGGTGGACATCCTGACGGAGTCGATCAAGCGCGTCGCGGCCGGCGAAAACATCCTGGATCCGGCAGCCACCCAACGCGTCCTCGCCTGGGTCAAGACCCACGGCGCGGGGTCCTCCGATCCTTCGCGCGAGGCCCTCTCTCCCCAAGAACAAAGGGTCGTGGCCCTGGTCGCCGAGGGCAAAACGAATAAGGAAATCGCCGCCGAGCTCGGACTCAGCCCCAAAACGGTGAAGAACTACCTCTCCAACAGCTATCAGAAGCTCCAGATTACCCGCCGGGCGCAAGCTGCGGCTCTGTTTGCCAAACAATCCGCCCGTAGGGCCAATCGGCCCTAGGCCGATAGGGCCGTAAAACTTCTTATCGGTTCCCCTTTCGCCCTACCCATCTCCCCGCTCCCTGCTCTAGAGTGCGACATGATTCATGATTCGGAGGGTGGAGGCATGACGAGCAGCAATTCGCATCTCACCAGGCCAGGACGGCGGCACGAAGGGGGACTGCCATGGACTGTCTTCGGTGTCACGGAATGATGGTGACGGAGAGATTCGATGAGGTGCAGGGGTATTCTCGGGAGATCAGTTTTTACGGATGGCGGTGTGTGTGTTGCGGGAATATTTTCGATCACGTCATCGCAGCGAATCGGCTGAGGCCCCATCTCCCGCCCGGGAAGACAACGAGAGAGCGCTTCCTCGTCGCTGACGCGGTGCAAAGCTGGGACATGGATATCTCAGCAGCCTGAGAGACTGGCTGCCGCCTGCCGCGCAGATGGACGCCTCGGCAGCAGTCAGCGAATATCATGAAAAAACACTCTGGGCAGGACCGGAAGACGGAACTCCACGTGCAGAATAATCAGCAGCACGCGAACAAGACTCCGCCAGATCCCCATCTGAACGAACTTCCGTGAGTCGGTCTGGACCGGTGGCGCCAGCAGAACCGGGGTGACGACCCGGACCAGTTTCTCGCAGAACGCCACGTCCTCTAAGATCGGCTGGCGCGGAAAGCCGCCAAGCCCCTCGAACAACGACCGCCGCACGAACATAGCCTGGTCTCCGTAGATGATCCGGCTCCGACGGCACCGGACATTGTCCAGATACGAGACCAACCGGAGCCGCCAGTCGCGACCCGTGAATTGGTGCAGGAACCCGCCAGCCTGCACGGTCAAATCCTCTTCGAGCGCATTGAGTCTGGCAAGCGCGCGTTCCGGGAGCAACGTATCAGCGTGGAGGAACAGGAGCCACTCGCCGGTCGCCTGCCGCGCGCCGGCATTCATCTGGGAGGCGCGGCCTTTCGACGCCGTCAGCAGCGTAACCCGTAACGCGTCACGCGTCACGCGTAACGACTCGACGATGTCGACCGTCCTGTCCGTGCTGCCACCGTCCACCACGATCACTTCGTAGTCGCCAACCTGCGCCAGCAGGTAGCGCAGCGTCGCCGGCAGCGCCTTTTCTTCGTTGTAGGTGGGAATGATGACGGAGATCATGCCCTTCCTGCAGGCTAGGGGCGAGGGGCTAGAGGCTCGGGGTTGGGGACCTTGGAAGAATCTAACGATTCAGGCCCATTGCCCCTCGCCACTTGCCTCTCGCCCTCCGCAGTCAGCCAACTCGGCAGATAGCTTCTCGCCTCCGTCGCCCAAGCGGACGGATCTTCGTCTACGGACTCGAACAGATCGCCCAGCGTCGCGACCATCGCATCAGTGAGAGCCAGGTACTCCTGCGCGCGGGAGCGGAGCTCCTCCGCGGACGTGCGACCTTCGGCGATAGCCCGCTCCAGCGCCCGACGACCGAAGGCATGATGCGCCTCTTCCTGACGTAAGAGGATTCGCCGCAACCGGCCAAATGCCGCTCCCCGCTTCGCCAGCCCGTCCTCGATCCGACTCAGGATGGCCTCGCCCAGCCCTTCCAGGATGATCTGCTCCGCCAACAGCGTCTCGACGAAGTTCCGCTCGCGGATCGCCTGTTCCAGGAGTGCGCGATAGCATTCCAGCGGGGGGAGCAAGGGGCAGGCGCCGAGGTGGCGCGGTGCGAGCCACGTAATCGCCCCCTGGAAGACTATGGCGTGGACAGCCTCTTGTCTGGCTTGGCCCAGGAGGAAGCGGCGCATTTTCCCGTCCCGGGCGAGCCCAGCCTGGGCCCGTGCACAGTCGTGGGCCAGCCGCTCGCCCTGTTCGAGGAACGTCAGAAGCCTGGCGATCGGTACCCGTTCTTCAGGATAGACCAGCATCTTTCTATTCCGAAAGGTCGAGGTTAAGGTTGAGGTCAAGGTGAAGCCATCGAGACGGCGCCGTGCTCAGCCTTAGCCTCAACCTTAGCCTTCCCCGAGGCCGGTGGTAGACCATTCAGCCGCCAATCGTACTCGAGAAACTGGACCGTATAGGGGGTGGATTCCAGCTCACGAGCCAGATCCGGATCGGCGATGTATCGCCTCACGAAGTTGAGAAGGGACCCGGAGTGGGCCACGAAGTCTTCTTCAAACCATCGGAAGATCATCGAGAGGTGGGCAATCTTGCGCTCGCGGTTGAATCGGTTTCGCGTCGGATCAACGATGAACTCTCTAGCGCTTTGCTCCAGTTGTTCCTCCAGTTTGTCGGCGGCGTAGGCCCAGGACTGTAGCCTGGGGCAGGAGTTGGACGCGCAGACGATGGCGAAGTGAATGCGCGGCTCCCTGAAGTCCGGGATCAACACCTCACGCTCGAGGTCGTAGAGATTGATGGATTGCCCGCCTACCTGGTACGCCCGGCCGATGAAGTAGCGGTACCGACCGAACAGCGTGAGGGGGGAATACCCGTCCAGAATCCCCTTGATGGCGAACGCGTTGTAGGCGTTGATCCAGAAGACCAAGCGGTCCTGACGCGTCGGGAAGCTGCTCGGGTCGATTCGATCCAATTGCTGTAGATACCGCTCCAACCCGCGACCCCCTGCAATGGCCGGGTAATTGACGACGCCGTGCTCCACATGCGCGCGCAGCACCTCATGGAAGACCTGATGGGAAAACTCCTTCGGCGCGATGGGATCTTGTGGGTTGAACGCCCTCGGCACGGTCGAGCAGCCGGCCACCAGCAGCAGCGCTGTCAGGGTAAGGTTAAGGTTCAGGTTGAGCCACGATGTTTTCTTCACCTCCTTAACCGCACATGCCCTTAGCCTCAACCTCGGCCTGAGCCTTCCGAGCGAGCAGGGCCGAGAGTGGACGACGGAGCGTCGAACCGACGACCCGGCTGCACAGCATATTGCAGGAGGACCGGTCGGAGCATCGGCCGATCGCCTCTCGGTCAAACCTGGCCAGTATGTCATCGAGCGAGGATTCCAGCAGATTCCCGACATGCTTTAGCGCCAGGCAGGGCGCAACATTCCCCGAGGCGTCGATGGCGATACTATAGCGCCCCGCGTCGCAGCGTTCAAGAGCGCCTCCACCGAGCCATCGGATGTTGTCGCGCAGGTAGTCCCGAAAATACCCACGCGGTACCGTGCGGGATGCGACCACCTGCTCAAAGACGCGGATCGCCTGCTGCCGTTCGTACTGGAGCGCGAGATCGATTTTCCCGTACCGGTCGATCCCCCAGTGATACGCGCCGACCACCGGGACGAAGCCGCGTGCGCGCGCGAAGCGGACAACCTCCAGGACGTCATGACGGTTCAGCTCGCTCACGATGCAGGTCAGGTATTTCGGGTTCGGGAAGTCCGCGAGCAGGTCAACCCCGTGCAGCACCAGCGGCAACTGGTCAGCCCCTCGAATCTGCCGGTAGCGGGCACGGTCCAGCGTGTCCAGGCTGACCGAGAGGTTGAGCGGCAATCTGGCCAAGCGGCACACCAACGACGGGGTGAAGCGGGTTCCATTGGTGATGAGCGTGAGACTGAACCCGATCTCATGAAGATCTTCCAGGATCTCCGGCAGATCCCGCCGCAGCAACGGCTCGCCGCCCTGCACAAAGACGAACCGCAGGCCGTCCTGATAGAGGTCCGTAAAGACGCGCCGGATTTCTTCGCGGGTCATCTCGTACCGGCCGACGTTCAGCGGCAGGTTGCAGTACCCGCAGGCAGAGTTGCAGCGCAGGCAGACCTCCAAGACCGCCAGGACCGGTCGGCCTCGGATGAGGTTCAACAGAGGCCGCGCGGCGCGAGCGAACGCGTTACGCATAGGTCCGCCTTCCATTACGCTCCAACCGTGACGGTGATCTCGTGCAGGCCGGTGGCCCCATCCGGGGCAGGATCTTGCTCCGCCGAGGATTGCAGTTGACCGGTTCCGTCGGTCGCACGGACCACGAGCGTATGGCGGCCGGGCGAGGGGATCGTCCACTCGTAACTCCAGAAGACCCAGGCGAAGGGAGAAAGCGCGGGCTCCAGCGTTCCCGGCTTCCAGCTCCCGCCGCCGTCCGTGCTGACCTCCACCTGTCGAATCCCGCGCGTTCCCGCGAAGGCAAGGCCTCGCACGATATAGTCGCGCTGTCGAAGGGTCGCCCCGTGGCCGGGAAGGTCGATGCGGGACATGGTCTTCACGGCGGCGTCATCCGACCATCCCTTTTTCTGATAGTAGCCCCGATAATCTCTGTCCACGACCTCAATCTCGGTCAGCCACTGGACACTCTTCATCCCATAGATCCCCGGCACGATGATCCGGGCGGGGAACCCGTGGCCCTGCGGGAGAGGCACTCCATTCATCGTGTGAGCGACCAAGACGTCCCCCGCCATGGCTCGCTCGACGCGGATGCTGTCCGAGTAGTCATCCGCGGCGCGAAACACGACGTCATACGCGTTGGACGCCACGCCGACTTCCTCCAGCAAGGCCTTGAGCGGCACCCCTTCCCAGCTCGCGGTGCTGATGAACTCCCCGGCCACGGGATTTCCGACGCATTCCAGCGTCACGATCTCCGAGACCGCGGGCCGAGCAAGCAGGTGAGAGTAGGTCAGCGTCAACGGCTTGTCCACGAGCCCTTTGATGGACAGCTCCCAACTGCCGGTACGGACGGTCGGGGGACTCCGGTAGGACGTGACATAGAATTCGTCATTCGGCGTGATCGCCGGCGTGAGCTGCGCGGGAGGGGAAAACAGGCGGTCGAAGAGACCCCCAGCCGCCGGCTCCGGAAACGGAAGCACGGACAGAACTGTCAACCCGCCGGCCAGCCTCAGGAAGTCTCGACGTGAGTAGGACCTCATGCGTGGTGGTTCCACCTTCCACGTTCCTGGAATCGGTCAGACACCCCCATGTTACAGTCTCAGCCGACCGCTTCTCGTTACATCGACGTTAGCCAGCCTAGGGG
>JBOHOM010000168.1:0-2998 GCA_050731075.1 Nitrospiraceae bacterium | reverse complement strand
TGGCTCCTGTATGTCATCGAGCAGCCGGGCGCCGCGCGGCTCCATTAAGTGAGACGGGAATGCTGATCTCAACGAACAAGGAGGTTCGACTATGCAGTTATCAAAGATAAGATTGATGAGTTGGTTCATGGCCGGGCTGCTTGCGCCGCTCGCGCTCTTGTGGATGAGCGGCTGTGCCGCGACCCAAGAGGCCAAGTCGGTGGAAAAATCCGGCTTCCTGGGGGATTATTCCATGCTACGTGAGGGCCAGCGCAGTGTGATGAAGGAAGGCTCGGAAGACCAGGCCTTGTTGGTCTACAAAAACCCCGCCGCCGATTGGAAGAAGTACAAAAAGGTGCAACTCGATCCCGTGACCGTGTGGCTGGGAGCAAACTCCAAGATGAAGGAGGTGTCAGCCGAAGATCGGCAGCGGCTGGCCAATACCCTGTGGTCGAAGCTCGACGAAACCCTCAGGAAGGACTACGAGATGACGAGTCAATCCGGCCCGGACGTGCTGCGGGTCCAGGTCGCCATCACCGAAGGGGAATCATCCAATGCCGTGATGGATACGATATCGAGCATCGTGCCGCAGTTGCGCATGCTCTCGGGTGCAAAGAGCCTCGCAACCGGGGTCTCTGCGTTCACGGGCAGTGCGAGTGTTGAGGGTAAGCTCACCGATGGCGACACCAGCACCCTCCTGGCCGCTGCGGTAGACCGCCGGGGCGGCACCAAGAGTCTGAGCGGAGTGACCAACTCCTGGAATGATGTGGAGCAGGCCTATCGCTTCTGGGCCGAGAAGCTGCGCTACCGTTTGTGCCAATGGCGGGGGGGCTCGAACTGCGTGGAACCGAAGGCCTGACCACACTCCAACCCGGGGGCCGGCGCGCCGCCTCCGGCCTTGATTCCTGCGGGCCGCTGACCGGCGCGATCGCCGGACCGTACAAGAAGGTTGATCTGGTGGGGCAGACGGGGCCTTGCCTCCGGTCCCGCGCCTCACGCGCTACCGGCGGCCAGTCTGTCCGTTCCGTTGACGCGGTTCGCGAACCCCCCGGACGCCGGCTCCGGACTGGACCGTGCGCCTCCAAATTGCATGGCTGCTCCCGAAATCGATTTTCTTCCGGCTATGAGCCCGGGGCGATGTCGTCAACCCACCGGCCGGTTCGAAAAAAGTATTGCCGTGTGCGGGGCGTGAGGCATTCGCGCGATCAGCCTGTTCACCTGACATTGCCGATCTTGACAGTTGCCTTTATCGCCCCCTTTCGATATCCTTCGTGTCCCCGTCCGTCGGCCCTGAGCCCCTCATGATCCCTGAGAAGGCGAAAGGAGAAGATGTCGTGTCACAAACCGCCGAACACACTCGATTGCTTAAAGATGGTCTCAAATGGAAACGCTGGGGTCCCTACCTGAGCGAGCGGCAGTGGGGGACGGTGCGTGAGGACTACAGCGCCAACGGTGACGCGTGGAACTACTTCACCCACGATCAGGCGCGCTCCCGCGCTTATCGTTGGGGCGAGGACGGGCTGGGAGGAATCTGCGACGATCATCAGATTCTCTGCTTCGCGCTGGCGCTCTGGAATGGCAAGGACCCTATACTCAAGGAACGGCTGTTTGGCCTGACCAACAGCGAAGGCAACCACGGCGAGGACGTCAAGGAATATTATTTCTATCTCGACAGCACGCCGACCCACTCCTACATGAAGTATCTGTACAAGTATCCCCAGGCGGCCTATCCCTATGGCGATCTTGGCGAAACCAATCGGCGGCGCAGCAAGGAGGAGGCGGAGTACGAATTGCTGGACACGGGGGTCTTCAACGACGACCGCTACTTCGACGTGTTCGTGGAATACGCGAAGGACTCTCCCGACGACATGCTCATCCAGATCAGCGTCTGCAACCGGGGGAAGACGGCCGCCTCGCTCCATGTGTTGCCGACCTTGTGGTTCCGCAATACCTGGTCCTGGCCGGGCGGCGGGTCGAAGCCGGTCCTCCAGTCGGTCAAGGGAGCGAACCGCAGCGTGATCCACACGCACCATACCGACCCGCTGTTCCAGGAATCCCTGGCCGACTCCTACCTGTATTGCGAGGGCGCCGTCCCCCTGCTGTTCACCGAGAACGAAACCAACCTCGCCCGGCTCTTCGGCACGGCCAACCGGAGTCCCTACGTCAAGGACAGCATCAACGAGTACGTCGTCCACGGACAGAAGGACGCGGTGAATCCGGATGCCATCGGCACGAAGGCCTCACCGCATTACCACCTGACCGTTGGTCCGGGAGCTACGCAGGTGGTCCGGCTGCGTCTGACGCGGTCTGCACCAGGCGAACTGCGCGATCCGTTCGGAAAGTTCGAGGCGGTGATGAAGGAGCGGCTCATGGAAGCGGACGAGTTCTATGACGCCGTGATTCCGCCGGCCGTCAAGACCGATCGCGACCGCGCCAACCTCATGCGCCAGGCCCTCGCGGGGATGCTCTGGAGCAAACAGTACTACTACTTCGACGCAGACCAGTGGCTGGAAGAGCATCATGCCCATCCCTTGCATCGGGGGGACCACCAAGCGAGCCGCAATCGCGAGTGGTTCCACATGGTCAACGACGACATCATTTCCATGCCCGACAAGTGGGAGTACCCCTGGTATGCCGCCTGGGACCTCGCGTTCCATACGATAGCCCTCTCGGCTGTGGATCAGGACTTCGCGAAGCAGCAGCTCGAACTGATGCTCAGCCAGCACTACCTCCATCCCAACGGCCAGATCCCGGCCTATGAATGGAATTTCAGCGATGTGAATCCGCCGGTGCACGCCTGGGCCACACTGTTTAACCACCGCATGGGAACTGCGCGCGGCGAGGCGGATTTCGACTTCCTCAAGTCGGCCTTTGCGAAGCTGTCCCTGAACTTCACCTGGTGGGTCAACCGCAAGGACCGGCTCGGCAAGAACGTGTTCGAGGGCGGCTTTCTCGGGCTGGACAACATCGGCGTCTTCGACCGCAGCGCGCCATTGCCGACCGGGGGCAACCTGGAACA
>JBOHOM010000167.1:0-4604 GCA_050731075.1 Nitrospiraceae bacterium | reverse complement strand
GGTCGGTGAGGTAGTCTCGCAACACGTTCCCCGTGACGGAAATGGTATCTTTCCCCTCTTTCATCCGTTCCAGCGAGAACCGCGTCGCCTCCGCCGGAGACATGATCCGGATGTCGAGGCCCTTCGTGTCGTGTTTCGGCAGATACTGGTTGACCTTCTTGATCAGCTCCGCGTCGTGCGCCCGGGTCTTGTCCAGCCAGAAGATCGCAGGCGCGCCCGTGGCCTTGGCGCGATTGACGGCCAGCTTGACCCAATCCTGAATGGCCGCGTCCTTCACCTGGCACATGCGCCAGATGTCGCCTTCCTCGACCTTGTGCTCGAGCAGCGTCTTCCCGGACGCGTCCACCACGCGCATCGTGCCGTTGCTCGGGGCCTTGAAGGTCTTGTCGTGCGAGCCGTACTCCTCCGCCGCCTGCGCCATGAGGCCGACGTTGGGAATACTCCCCATGGTCCTCGGATCAAAGGCGCCGTGCTTTTTGCAAAACTCGACGACCTCGTGATAGACCGGGGCGTAACTGCTGTCGGGGATAACCGCCTTGGTATCGTGCAGCTTGCCGTCGGGACCCCACATTTTCCCTGAGTCGCGAATCAGAGGCGGCATGGAGGCATCGATAATGACGTCGCTGGGTACGTGCAGGTTGGTGATGCCCTTGTCGGAGTTGACCATCGCCATCGGCGGCCGCTTCTGATAGACCGCCTGAATGTCGGCTTCGATGGCCTTGCGCTGATCGTCCGGCAACGTCTTGATCTTGGCGTAGAGGTCACCGAGGCCGTTGTCGGGATCGACGCCCAGCTTCTGAATCACGGCCGCATGCTTGGCGAACACATCCTTGTAAAACACCGTCACCGCATGGCCGAAGATCTTGGGGTCCGAGACCTTCATCATGGTGGCTTTCAGGTGGATCGAGAACAGAACACCCTGCTTTTTGGCGTCCTCGATCTGCGCCTCGATGAACTCCCGCAAGGCGCGGCGGCTCATGAAAGTGGCGTCGATGACTTCGCCGGCCTGCAGCGGCAGCTTGGGCTTGAGCACCGCGGTCTTCCCGTCCTGGCCGACGAATTCGATGCGCGCCTCGGTCGCCCCCGTCAACGTGAGCGACTTCTCGTTGGACCGGAAATCCCCGCCCTTCATATGGGCGACGTGTGTCTTGGAGTCCTGGCTCCAGGCCCCCATCTTGTGCGGGTGCTTCCTAGAATAGGCTTTGACCGAGAGCGGCGCGCGGCGATCCGAGTTCCCTTCGCGCAGCACCGGGTTGACGGCGCTGCCCTTCACCTTGTCGTAGCGGGCCTTGATGTCCTTTTCCTTGTCGTCCTTCGGGTCCTCGGGATATTCGGGAAGCTTGTAGCCCTGGCCCTGCAATTCCTTGACGGCCTCTTTGAGTTGGGGGATCGAGGCGCTGATGTTGGGCAGCTTGATGATATTGGCTTCCGGCGTCTTGGCGAGCTCCCCCAGTTCAGTCAGGGCGTCAGGCTGTTTCTGCTGCGCCGTCAGATATTCGGGGAAGACAGCGAGGATGCGCCCGGCCAGCGAGATATCCCGCAATTCGACGGACACGCCGGCCGCCTTGGTGAAGGCATTGACGATCGGCAGGAACGAATAGGTCGCCAGTGCCGGCGCTTCATCGGTTTTCGTATAAATGATTTTGGCTAATTTGGTTGTCATGGTTTGTCCCTTTCAGCGTGTTGTTTAGTTCAGCGCATTCAACGCCGAACCGGCCTTGAACCACGCAATCTGCGGCTCCGTCATGCTATGGTTCGCCTGGATGGTGAGCGCTTGCCCATCCGTTTTGTGTATTGTCACCACCACCGGCTTGCCAGGCGCCAGACTTTGTAGCCCCGTCACGCTGATGCGGTCCTGCTGCTCGATCTTCTCGTAATCCTTCGGGTCAGCGAAGGTCAACGCCAAGATCCCCTGTTTCTTCAAATTGGTTTCATGGATGCGGGCAAAGCTCCGGGCCAGCACCATCTTCACGCCGAGAAACCGCGGGGACATGGCGGCATGCTCCCGGCTGCTCCCCTCGCCGTAGTTCTCGTCCCCCACCACCGCCGATTCGATGCTTTTCGCCTTGTACCGGCGGGCGATCTGGGCGAGGGTCAAGCCCGTTTCCCCGGTCAGCACGTCTGTGCCCTTGCCCGGCTCGGCGGAGAACGCATTGTTGGCGCCCAGAAACATGTTGTCGCTGATCTTGTCCAGATGGCCGCGATACTTGAGCCACGGTCCGGCCGGCGAGATATGGTCGGTCGTGGTCTTGCCCTTCGTCTTGATCAGCAGCGGCAACTTGTCAACATCCCTGCCGTCCCATCGGGGGAAGGGCCGCAGCAACTGGAGCCGTTCACTGTCGGGCGGAATCTCCACCACCACCGCATCGCCGTTCTCAGCCGGCGGGATGAAGCCTTCTTCACCCTTCGCAAACCCCTTGGCCGGGAGCTCTTCACCCTGGGGCGGCTCGAACTTCAGGGCCTTTCCGTCCGCCGTCCTCAGCGTCTCGTGCACCGGATCGAACGAGAGGTGGCCCGCAAACGCGTACGCCGTCACGACCTCCGGACTGGTCAGAAACGAGAGCGTCTCGCTCATCCCGTCGTTGCGGCCCGGGAAGTTCCGGTTGAACGAACTCACGATCGAGTCGGCCCGTCCCTTGACCGCATCCGCCCGCTTCCACTGCCCGATGCAGGGTCCGCACGCGTTCGCCAGCACGGTACCGCCCATTTCCTCGAAGGTCTGGAGGAAACCGTCCCGTTTCATGGTGTGATAGATCCGCTCCGATCCCGGCGTGACCAGGAACGGGGTCTTGGCCTTGAGCCCCGCCTTCAGCCCCTGCCGCGCGATATGCGCCGCCCGGCTGATGTCTTCATAGGAGGAGTTCGTGCAGCTCCCGATCAAGGCTGCTTTGAGCTGGACCGGATAGCCCTTCTCCTTGGCTTCAGCCGGCAGCTTGGAAACCGGCCGGGCCAGGTCCGGCGTGTGGGGCCCCACCACGTGCGGCTCGAGCGTGGACAGGTCGATCTCAACGATCTCATCGAAATACTTCTCCGGCGACCGCAGCACCTCGGGGTCGGCCACGAGCAGCTCGCGGTTCGCCTCGGCCAGCGCGGCGATGTCCGTCCGATCCGTGAGGTTCAGGTACGCCACCATCTTGCGATCGAACGGGAAGATCGAGGTCGTGGCGCCCAGCTCGGCCCCCATGTTGGTGATCGTGCCCTTGCCCGTGCAACTGATGGTGTCGGCGCCGGGCCCGAAGTACTCCACGATCTTGTTGGTCCCGCCCTTCACCGTCAGCAGGCCGCAGACGTACAGGATCACGTCCTTGGGAGAGGCCCACCCGCTCAGCTTGCCGGTCAGCCTGACGCCGATCAGCTTGGGGTGCAGCACTTCCCAGGGCAGCCCCGCCATCACCTCGCCGGCGTCCGCGCCTCCCACGCCGATCGCCAGCATCCCCAGCCCGCCGCCGTTCGGCGTATGCGAGTCGGTGCCGATGATCAGCGCGCCCGGGAACGCGTAATTTTCCAGCACGACCTGATGAATGATGCCGGCTCCCGGCTTCCAGAATCCGATCCCGTATTTCTTCGCCGACGACGCGAGGAAGTTATAGACTTCCTGATTCTCATCGATCGCGCGAAGGAGATCCTTCTCTGCGCCGGTCTGGGCTCGAATCAGGTGGTCGCAATGGATCGTGCTGGGCACCGCCACCCTCTTCTTCCCGGCCTGCATGAACTGCAGCATCGCCATCTGTGCAGTCGCGTCCTGCATGGCGACGCGGTCGGGGCGCAGCGACAGCATGGCCTTGCCCCGTTCCCAGACCTGCGTGTCGAAGTTATCGGCATGCGAGACCAGGATCTTCTCGGTCAGCGTGAGCGGGCGTCCGAATGTCTGCCGCGCTTTCGCCAGCTTCTCCGGCATCACGGCGTACAGTTTCTTGGCTATTTCCATCGACATGGTGTCCTCTCCGTTTTCTTGTCGTTCGTGTCTCGCCGCTTCTTTCGTTGTGTCAGTGGCCCGTTAACGGACTCAACCGACTCAACGGACCCAACAGCTCCGTGCGCTTCACGCTTCCCTCATTTAAGAGGCGGAACTTCCCTTCGTTTAGCGACCGCGTAACTCACGAGATAGTCGAAGAGACGCATGAGGCGGCTTTCCTGGCGTTTTTGATCCACCCAATGCCCGATCAGCCCGATGGTGCGGGAAAGGATAAAAAAGCCGTTGAGACTGTCCACCGGGAAGCCGAGGTCGACGAGCACCGCGGCCATGGTCCCATCCACGTTCAGAATCAGATTCTCCTTCTTCGACGAAGTCACCTTCTCGACCGCCAGCGCGAAGTCCAGGTGGGGCATCGGGATGCCCAGCCCCTTGACGTAGGACACCAGTTCCTTGACGCGCTTGTCCGGATTTCGGAGGCTCTTGACCCGGTGACCGATGCCGGGAACGGGCCCGACCTCTTTTTTCATGTAGGCCAGGAAGTCGTCCACCGTCATCTGCGCCTCCACGGCGTGCTTGAAGTAGCGGCCGGCGTCGGTCACGGCCCCGCCGAAGCGAGGACCGATCATGATCAATCCGGCGGCCACGGCCTGGGACATCCCGATGCCCGCGCAGGCCGCGATGATCGTGG
>JBOHOM010000166.1:0-2980 GCA_050731075.1 Nitrospiraceae bacterium | reverse complement strand
TCCTCGGTCGGATTGGAGATGAAGGCGATTTCGGCCAGGATGCTGGGCATGGCCGTGTAGCGGAGCACGTAGAACGGACCGGTCTTCACCCCGTGGTCCACCACGTCGTAGTGGCTATCCAGGTGGGTGACCATCGCCTGTTTGGTGGTCCAGGCGAGCTCCAGCGACTCTTCCACCTTCTTCGTGGTCAGCAGGTCCGCCACGAAATACTGCCACCCGATGCCGGTGTCCTTGATCGGGGTGCCGTTTTCGCGCGCGGCCACCTCCAGCGCCCGTTGGTCGCTGGCCTCGCCGAAATGGTACACCTCCAGGCCTTTGGTGGACCGTTGCGGATGGGAGTTGACGTGGATCGAGATGAAGAGATCAGCCTCCGTGGCGTTGGCGAACTTGGCGCGATCTTCCAGGTCCACAAACATGTCCTGGTGGCGGGTCATGAGGACATGGTTTCCCAGTTGCTTCGTGATCAATTCGCGGAGCTTCAGCCCGACCTTGAGCACGATGTCCTTCTCGGCGATGCCGGTCCGCCCGATCGCTCCGGGATCCTTTCCGCCATGACCCGGGTCCAACACGATGGTCTTGATCTCCGGCCTGACCGGTCGCTTCGCCGACCTGGGCTGAGGGAGGCTCGCAACCGTCGGGGGAGATGCCCCGGCCGGCGAGCGAACCGTTCCGATGTCCATGCGGGGATACACGTCCACGACCAGGCGGGAGGGTCGGGTCAGCGGCAGCAACTTGTAGTCGCTGATCGCGGCCATATTCAGCGAGACGGTGACGGATCGGGGGTGTCGTTGTGCAATCGCGATCTCTTGCGGAAATTCCTTGTCGCTCAGCACGGTCTTGGCGGCCGTCCCCAGCAGCGCGTTCTGCAGCTCGATGATCAGCCGGTCGGGATTCCTCTGGCGGTTCTGGGTGAAGGTCACGTCGCGCTGGAGCACCAGGACCAGTCGTGTATGATCCGGATAGGCCATGACTCGCAAGTCCTTCACCACGGTGGGCGGCGCAGCAGGCCGGGCCGGCTTCTTCCGACTTTGCCGCATCTTGCGGGCCACGCTGTGGGTCGCCGCCTCCGCGTTCAGGGTAGCAGAGCGCGACGGAGCGGCGAGGACCGGGCGCGGACCGATCGCGGGGAGACCCAGCAGGAGGGCGGCCGCCAAACAGACTGTCGCCTGACGGGAACAGATCATAGGTCGAAGTCCGCGAGGACTTCTTGAAAGGTTTTCTCAGATGCAGCCACGATTGTCAAGAGGTAACACGCCGGTCCCTGCATCAGCCGCGATTGACAAGGGCTGCGGCTCTGACTAGTACCGTTCCAGCTTGAAACGCTTAACGAAGATAGTGGATCCGCGTGCAAGACTACGGCCTACCCACTGCGCTACAATTGGCTCGAGATAGTTGGAACGGCACTAGGCTGGGGCATGGCCCTTCATCTGATCATCGACGGATACAACCTGCTTGGAGCACGAGGACAAATCGGCCGCGCGGCCGGCAGGGATGCTGAATCCGGACGCGAGCGATTGCTTGTGGAGTTGGCCGCCTACCGGCAGCGAAAGCCGCATCCGATCACGGTGGTCTTTGACGGGTGGCAAGAGGGCTTGGGCGCCGAGCATCGCGAGCACCGTAGCGGGATCGAGGTGGTGTATTCCCGGCGCGGAGAACGGGCCGACCAGGTCATCCAGCGGCTGGCCGCGGAGTTCGGTCGTGACTGCGCGGTGGTGTCGTCGGACCGGGAAGTGGCGGATTTCGCGAAAGCGCAGGGGGCCTTCGTGATCGGCGCGATGGAGTTCGAAGCCAGGCTACGCGCCGCACCTCTTGCGGCCCCGCGGCCCGGTCTGAAGCCGGCGGACCAGGCAGATTCGGAGCTGCCGAGAGGCCCTCGCGAAAAGAAGGGGAATCCGCGGAAGCTCCCGAAAGCGCTCCGCCGGCGGAATCGCCGACTCAGGGGATTTTGAAGACCCGGCGGGCGTTTTGCGAGGTGAGCTCAGCGACCTGCTCGGCGGTCATCCCCTGGATGGCGGCGATCTTCCCAGCGACCAGCCGGACGTGGGCCGGCTCGTTGCGCTGGCCGCGGTGCGGCGCCGGTGTCAGATACGGGCTGTCGGTCTCGACGAGGATGCGGTCCATGGGGACCGTTTTCACGATGTCCCGGAGCATCGTCGCGTTCTGAAAAGTGATCACGCCCGAGAAGGAGAGCAGGAATCCCAGGTCCAGCGCGTCCTTCGCCAGCCGGGCATCGCCCGAGAAACAGTGGAAGACGCCTCCCACGTCAGCGGCGTTCTCCTCCTTCAGGATGGCCATCGTGTCGTCCTGGGCTTCCCGTGTGTGAACCACGATCGGGAGACGCAGCTCCCGGGCTAGGGTAATCTGCTCCCGGAAGCGTTCCCGTTGGAGTCTCGGCGGAGAGTGATTGTAATGATAGTCCAGCCCGATCTCCCCATAGGCCACCACCTTCTTATGCTGGGCCAGCCGGCGGAGGTCATCGTACCAGCTATCGCCGATCTGCTTTGCCTCGTGCGGATGAACGCCCACCGTGGCATAGACGAACGGGTACCGGTCAGCCAGCTCGACGGCGGCCCGACTGGTGGCCAGGTCGCAGCCGATCGTCACAAAGTGCTCGACCCCGGCTTCGCGCGCTCGCGCGATCATGGCATCGCGGTCGCTGTCGAAGCGGGCGTCATCGAGATGGGCGTGAGTATCGATCAGCAAGAGTCATTCCCCCGTGGCGATCGTCGGGCGACGAATCCGGCCACGCCATCGTAGCATAGCGGCCCGTTGCTTGAGAAGAAAGGGTGGCGGGTCCCGTCGCGTCGATCCCCCCCGCCCGGTGTAGAAATCGGGTGTGACAGGGCTCGACTCTCCCGCACCTCTCGGAGCGGTCCTTCCGGGCTCATCACCCATTGCAAGCTGAAGAGCAATGGGTCCCCGGCGGAACCCTTCTGGAATTCTTTCGGCCGCGGTTGCGTTCAACCGCGGTGCCTCAGTC
>JBOHOM010000165.1:0-3787 GCA_050731075.1 Nitrospiraceae bacterium | reverse complement strand
AAACCGCTGCTCTATCCGACTGAGCTACGGGGGCACGGGCGTTACGATACCGAATGGGTTGGGGAAAGTCCAGAAGACCGCCACGAGCCGGGAGCAACGGTTCCGCGCCTTTCCCGGTACAGGCTGGCCGGGGCCACTCGGGATGATTCACCGACCGCCGGGCACGATGTCGATCTCTTTCCGGTCTGCCTGATCCCGCTCACAGCTGCCCTGCGCGATCAGCCGCTGGCCGGCGCTCGCGTCCTGGGGAATCCGACTCAGGCAGGCCTGCAACGAGTCCCCTTGGGTGCCGGACGCGGCGGCTCCGGCCCCTCTAGCCGGGGCGGAAGGGGCCTCAGCTGGCGGAGCGCCAGGTCCGGAAGACTCGGTATCGGGTGTGGCGCATGCGCCCGTGAAGGCGGCTGTTGCCGCGAACAGAAGCACGGCTCCCATTCGAATGATCGTCATGACCCTGTCCCTCCTTGGTGAATGCAACGCTCACCCTAACATGAGATGGCCCGCTCATTGCAAGGTTCAAGGCGTGGCATCGCTCTTCTGGCCAGCTTTAGCCAGCAGGTCTCGCTTGGCGGGAACCTGCGTGAGGATATCGGAGCGGGCCTGGTAGATGCCGGGGAGGCCGTGCCCGATCGCATACACCAATCCTCCCACGCGCGTCCCCAGGACCAGCCGTCCCCGCACCTGTCCGCCCTTCCCTGTCGCGGTGAACTCCGCGGCCGGGGACGCTAATCCGTACGGGGCCAGCGGTCCAGCCTGCTTGACAACCCGCAGCTCGGCCGGCAGGCCCGCGACTCTGGTGATGAAGAGATCCACTGTCTGCTGGCCGAGCTGTTGATGCGGCTCATCCTCGAGCACCCAGCCGGTCTTCTGCTCCTCGCCCGGCCCCGCGCTCTGATTGATCAGCACGTACTGGTCCTCCCTGGTTTTCACGGCCAGCCGGACAATCTCGTCCCGGTCGATCCCCAGGAGGCGTTTGTCTTGAAGCGCGAATAATTCCTTTGTCAAGTCCTTGATCGCGATGGGATTGATCCGGTAAATCGGGGAATCAGGGGTCGTGACTGCATATGCCTCCCCGCTGGCCGGGTCGGGCTGGAACAGCTTGACCGTCTGCTCCCCGCCGCTCGTATAGACGGTGACCTTGACCTCCGGTTTGGACAGTCTCTTGGTGAGAGTGGCGTGCTCCGGTCCCGGATCGATGAACCCGAGGGCTGTGAGATCTTCCAGCTTCAGGAGCAGCACACGGACCGCCGTTTGGTCAGCCTCCGCTTCGATCGGGAATCGAATCTTCCACTTGTTGTCCTTCCCGATTGTCTCCTTCGTGCGGGACAGTAGGATCTCGGTCGGAGGGTAGGTCAACCGCAGCCGTTCGGCTTGGGACTGGTCGAGGCGCAGCACATCCTTCTTTCTGAAGGTTGTGACGGTCTTGTTGAGGAAATCTTTGGGGGCGAGGTCGGTCAGGAGGATTTTCCGGTCCGAGGCGCGCATCGCGTACAGGGTGGAGGAGATGGGCCCGCTGTCCCCCAGCGACAAGGTCTCCCGGCGTGGGCCCGCCGCCACGGTCAGGACAACGGAGGGCTTCTCGAGGCCGAACGGCGCGAGCGCGGTCGCCTGTTCCTCGACCACGCGCGTCACCGTGCCCAACGCTAACGCTCTGAGGAGGGATTCGACCTCTCTGGAATCCGCCTCGGTTGGAAGCGGCGCGGCAATCTTCCAGGTTCGATTGTCGCCGGAGGCCAGGACGACCTCACCGGCCTCCGAGCGCAGCGTCAGACCGGTGACGTCCCGCTCTTCGAATGGCAGGATCTTCTGTGTCTCCGCCTCGATCAGGGTCTGGGCTCGCTCTGCGGGAAGCTCAACGAAATAGACATACGCGCCCAGGCCTGCCAGCAGTACGGCCAAGACAATGGTGAGCCAGTAGCGTCTCATCCCGTCCAGTGCTTAATTTTGAATTGTGAGTGTTGAATTTTGAATTATCAGGACAGGGTTCTGCGCCAAAAAACGCCGATCCAGAACCTGGAATTCATAATTCAAGAATCACAAGTCGGACATCAGAGTCGCCGCCGTCTGCTCCACACTGTCATGCCCCAGAGGAATGTCAGCACAGGGAGGAAGAATACCTGGACGTACAAGAGACTTCGTTCCTGGGTCGGGTTGGGGATGAAGGGTCGAAACGCGGGGTCCTTGGGGGTGATCGAGATCAGTTCCCGTTCCTCGGCCAACCACCCCAGCGCGTGCAGCAGAAAATCGGTGTTGCCCGGAAAGTGGATGTACTCATTGCTCGCGAACGCGGAGTTGCCGACTACCACGATGGCCGCGCGGGGCTTGCCTTCCTCGGAAGCCTTCTTGGGGGTAAGGGCACCGGCCAACGGCAGCGGGCCTTGCACGTCCTCCTTGGGACTGAAGCCGACGACCCGTCCTTGGAGGTTCGTCTCGGCCCAACTCCGGGCTGAGGTGCGGGCCAAGGGAACGAAATCCCAGTCCTTCGCGGCGTCGTCGTGGAAGACGAGATGCCGCGAGACCGGGAAGAGCACCGCAAAGGTGAAGTCCTGGGTGATCTCGTGCTCGGTAAACGTTCGAACCATCAACGCGGTCAGATCGCCTTGCGCGAGCCGGTCCTGCAGATCCACTAACACGCCCTTCCCGGCTTCGATGCCCCACTGTCGGAGGAGGTCATCCAACTCCGCTTTCGAGTCGGGGTCCAGCAGAATCAGCAGCCGACCGCCATCGGCCACGTAGCGGCCGATGCGGTCCTTCTCTTCACGAGTCACCACTCGCTGGGGGCCGGGCAGCACCAGGACGGAGGTGTCCTTCGGAACCGCGTGCTCTTGGAGCAACACCACCGGGCCCACGTCGTAGCCCTGTTTGACCAGCGCCTCCTTCGCGATCGAAAGGCCTCCGGGTTCCGTGTCCGAGATGCCGCGCTCACCATGGCCTTCGAGAAACAGCACGCGCTTTTTCGTATCCTTGGAGATTCGGATCAGCGCGCCGGTCAACTCGGCCTCAGACGGCCCGGTGACGCGGGTCGATTGAGTCCCGCTCTCGAACACGGCGGTATCGGTCCGAGAGATACCGTACTGGCGGGCGACTCCGGGTCGCCGTTCAGGGTCCACAAACTCCACCTTGAGTTTGTCGCTGGCCTGGCGATAGCTATCGAGGAGGTCATGGTACCTGTTGAAGGCCTGGCCCCGCTCTTGCGTAAAGACCGTGATCTTGACATCGCGGTTCAAGCCGCGGAGCACCCGGTGGGTTTGAGGGGCCAGCGTGAAGTGCTGAGTCTCCGAGAGGTCCCATCGTAGCGAATGGCGAGCCGCAAGAAAGTTGACGATCACGAGGATGGCCGCGAACAGGAGCACCATCAATACGCTGTTGACGCCCAAACGCGTGGAGCGTCTGGCCGAGAAGGCTTTGAGGCGTTCAACATGCGCCACGAAGAACGCCACCAAACAGATGAGCGCGAGCCCCTCGCTGAGAGTGACCAGCCACAGCTGGCCGGGAGCCACGCTATAGGCGATGAGGCCGGCCACGCCCAGTGCGCCGCCGATCATCCCGAGAAGTCTTGGCACCTGGTTCATACTAGCGTCCCATCAAACGCGTCGCTCGTGCCTGCGCGCTGGAGGGCTCCGGCGAGCACGGGTGACAGGCCCCACCGTCCCTTCCATCACTTCCAACGCTGCGACTCCACCACGCGGTGAGCCAGAAACAGCATCAGGACCATCCCGCTCAAGTAGTACATCAAATCTTTCGTGTCCACCAAGCCGCGAACGAGCCGGTCATAGTGCTCGATGAAGGA
>JBOHOM010000164.1:0-5471 GCA_050731075.1 Nitrospiraceae bacterium | reverse complement strand
CGGCCGATCTCGCCCAACGGGTGTTCCGTCACCATGAGGGCGCCACGCGGATTGGGGTCCAGGGTATTGGACGACGCGAGTTGCTCGCGCGGTGGGGAGGTCTGGCAGTCGGGGGTGGTGACGAACCCCCAGTGCTGGTTCTCGCGGCAGATGTTGCCCAACAGCAGGGCGCTGGCGTGGTGAAACATCAGGATGCCGCTGAGCATATTCTCCCGGCACGTGTTGCGCACGAGATCAGGATGACTGCCGGGGTCGCGAACCGCGATTCCGAAGTGATGGTTCGCATAACACAGGTTTTGGGCCACGTAGGGGGTGGCTCCCGCGAACACGAAGATGCCCGACTCGCGGTTATGGCAGACCTCGTTGTCTATCAGCGTCGGCCGACCGGTAGGTCCGTACACCACGATGCCGGACAGAATGCCCTCGGTGGCCCGGCAGGAGGCGACGGTGCAGGTGGACTCCAGAATATTCATGGCCGCGTGCTGGTCGCTGCCGACATAGCGAAAGGTGATCCCGGAAATGCGTCCCGCCGGCACGCGCTGGAGGTAGAGCGGCCCGCCGCGCCGACTGAAGATCTGGACGGCCTCGCGGCCGGCTCCGATCAATTGAATCGGACGCTCCGCGATGAAAATTTTGTCCTCGTAGATTCCCGGCCGGACGAAGACTTGATCGTCCGGACCTGCGTCTTTGAGGGCGGAGCTGGGCCGGGCATAGGCGGCAGGATCGGTCGCATCCACCACCAGCGTGTGGCCGCCCGCTGGATTCGGAGGGGGGTCCTGCCGCATCAGCTCAGGATTCGCCGCAAGGCGCTGGTGCGCGTCAATCCTCTCCGCCCGCAACTTGTCGGGAGGCTCTGTGGGCACAGCGGAACGTTCCACACAATCCAATGGGACCGGCTCCGTCAGTCCGGCCCATGGTATCAGGTTTCTGCAGAGGCCGTCGCTATTCCGCGGGCGGTTCGAACCCCAATAAGCTTGCCAGGGCGGCCACGGTGTATGCCATCCCGGCCTTGGGTCTGACCATCGCAATCCCAGCCTCTTTGAACAGCGTGTCAACGAGTTGGTCCCGCGCTTCCCTCTGAACTGAGAGCTGCGAGGGATCTCGAAGTTCGACGACCCTGACCGCCGCCAGCGTTCCCGGATGCACGAGTACAAAATCGACGCGCCGCAACGCAATCTTGTTGAGAAACGACGCACGGACTTCAGGGTTGTCCGACCTGACCTCGACCAGGCACCATACCGGCACCTGAGCAAAGATCAGATACCGCTCCTGTACGGTCAGGCGCAGCGCGTTGTAAAAGGCCACTTCGGACTTGGTCATCAGTGGTTGGGCACGCAACGTGATCCCTTCGGGAACGATCAGTTCCTGCTCTTCTTGTTCCCTGAACGGTTTCGCCAGCCAGAGCCAGGCGATCACCAGAATCAGCAGCAGGCCGACCGACGCGATGAGTAATGTGTCCACGTTCCCCTCCCTCTTTTCTGATGTCCCGTCAGCGCAGCTGCCTCCGCCGCCGTTCTCCTCCGGGTACGATCGTGCCTAGGACGACAGGGTGAGCGGCCCCGGTCACCGCCGGGACGTTGGCGCATTCCCCATGGAGCGTCTGGTAGGCCAAGACCGCGAACGCCGTCGCCTCGAACGCTTGGCTCTTCCATCCCAACTCTTCCACCGGCCTCACCGGTGCCGGTTCAAAGATGGCTGCCAGATCGGCCATCACCGTGCGATTGCGAACGCCGCCCCCTGCGACGATCACCTCGTCCACCGGTCCTTTGAGCCACCGGCGTGCGTTTCCGACCGCCATGGCGGTGAACAGTGAGCAGGTGGCCAGCAGATCCTCGGGCGCCAACCGCCGCTTCCGCGCCGAGGCCAGCACCCGGGCCACAAAGGTCTCGCCGAATTCCTCTCTGCCGGTGGATTTGGGGGGCTCGCGCCGGAGGAAGGGATGGGCCAGAAGCGTCGCCAGCAGCCTGGCATCCACCTTCCCCTTGGCTGCCCTCCTGCCGTCCCGGTCCAGGGATTGTCGGCCTCGGGTCAGGTGGTGCACGAGAGCGTCCAGGACCATGTTCCCCGGTCCCGTGTCGAAGGCGCGGATTGTCTTGATATTGCCCGAGGCTGGCAGATAGGTCACGTTGCTGATGCCGCCCAGGTTGACGATCAGGCGGGAGCGGCGCGGGTCCCTGAGCAACAGATAATGGACGTAGGGGGTGAGCGGGGCTCCCTGGCCGCCGGCGGCCAGATCGCGCGGCCGAAAGTCGGCGACGGTCGTGACCCCGGTGCGTTCGGCGATGACGGCGGGCTCGGCGATCTGGAGGGTTGAGCGAATGAGGCCGAGACCGGGTTCCCGCCTCGGCGTGGGGCAATGGTGCACGGTCTGCCCATGTGAGCCGATCACGTGGACGTCGGACGACTTCAAGCCTGCGTGCCCCATCACTCGGAGCGCGGCTTTGGCAAACCACTCGCCGAGCACGGCGTTGAGCTGGCAGATTTCCGAGACCGTGCCTCTGGTGGAGGCCGCCAAAATCCGGCGGCGCAACGCTGCGGTATAGGGTGCCGTGCGGAAAGCCAGCGGTGTGACCCGCAGCGCATGGCCGGTCCCGCGGATCTGCACCAATGCTGCATCCACGCCATCTCCGGATGTGCCGGACATCAGCCCGATCGCGTTCATGCCGATCACCTTGCCACCACGGATCGCGAGCCAGGCTACCCGAAGTCTCTCAGCCGGTCAAGCCAGACACGGTCTGCCGCTGAATGGGGAGATCTCAGTGTCCCGTCTTGAGAGGTCTCACCACCCCGTGTTCGACTGGCGCAGGTTGAACGGAAGGCGGCGGATGGTCGCGTTGACTTTCCGCATGCGCGGTGTTACGGTCCCGCCATGTGCGCCAAACGCATGGCCCGCGCGGTTGTTCTCCCCCTCCTGGCGGGCGTCTTGCTCTCGTTTCTTTCGCGAATGCCGGCGCAGGCCGCCGAACCGCCCGGCGCGCGCCCGGCAGCGCCGCTCAACGTCGTGGTGACGATCCCCGTGCTCAAGGATTTGGCCGGCCGAGTCGGAGGATCGCACGTGAAGGTGGTGTCCCTGATGTCCGGCCTGGAGAGCGAGCACACGTATTCACCGAAGCCGAGCGATCTGGTGGAGATCCGGAACGCGCGGGTGCTGCTGGAGGTGGGGGTGGGTCTGGAAGTCTGGGTCTCCTCACTGGTCAAAAACTCCGGCAATCCCGGGCTCCAGGTCGTCACGACGTCGCGAGGGATTGCGCTGATCCGTGAACACGAGGCGCAGGGCGGAGCCACCCCGATGAGTCAGGACCGCCACCGCTCCGGCAACCCGCACGTCTGGTTGGACCCGGAAAACGCGAAAATCATGATGCGGCACATTACAGAAGCCTTTATCACACTGGACCCGGACCATGCCTCGGAGTATCGCCGCAACCAGGCGGAGTACCTGCGCCAGCTCGACCAGCTACAGCGTGAGCTGGCCGAGCGTGTCCGCCACCTCGCCGACAGGCGGATCGTCGTCCACCATCCGGCGTGGCCGTATTTTGCCCGCCGCTTCGGATTCCGGATCGTGGGGGAGATTGTCACGCAGGCCGGCGCGGAACCGTCGGCGCGTCACCTCCAAGCGCTCATCGCGCGGATTCGCGAGGATCATCTCCGCGTCATCGTCTCGGAGCCTCAGATGAACCAGAAGATTCCTGAAGCCTTGGCGCGCGAGACCGGCGCCCGCGTCGTGGTGCTGACGCCGCTGCCCGGCGGCGTCGCGGGCACCGAAACCTATCTGGATATGTTGCGGTACAATGTCCTGCAACTGGCGCAGGCGCTGGAAGCCGCCTAGCCCTCCATGGCCAAGACCATTATCCGGTTTGCACACGCCACCTTCGGGTTCCACGACGTGCTCGCCTTAAAGGATATCTCACTGGAGATTTCCGAGGGGGAGTTCGTGGGTGTCATCGGACCGAACGGCTCCGGGAAAACGACCCTCTGCAGGGCGGTGCTCGGGCTCCTGCGTCCCCTGGAGGGCAGCCTGCAGATTTTTGATTGCGCCTGCGAACAACTCCGGTGCCACCACCGGGCCCGCATCGGGTATCTCCCCCAGAAGGGAGCTCTGGAGCGAAACTTCCCGATTACGGTCCTGGAGACGGTGATGATGGGTCGGTACGGCGTGCTGGGTTTGTTCCGCTGGCCCACAAAACGGGACCGCGACATTGCGCTGGACGCCTTGGTCAGCGTGGGGATGCAGGATCACCGGGACACCGCGCTGGGCGACCTCTCGGGCGGCCAGCAACAGCGGGTTCTGATCGCCCGGGCGCTGGCGCAGCAACCACAAGTACTCCTGCTCGACGAGCCCACCACCGGCATTGATATCACCACGCAGCACAGTGTGCTGGAGCTGATCCGACGGCTTCATCAGGAACTGGGACTCACGGTCCTGCTGATCACCCACGACATCAATATGATCAGACCGCTTGTTGACCGGCTGGTCTTGCTGAAGACCCGCTTGTTCGCGGCAGGGCCGCCGGACGAGGTGCTCAAGCCGGACCTGCTCAGCCAGGTCTACGGGAAGGAGTTGGTCATTACGGAGAAGGATCTCGTGATCGTCGAGGACTATCACCACCACAGATGAGGCTAGAGGCTATGGGCCATAGGCTATAGGCGGAAGAGGGAACGAAAGCGCAGCCCTATAGCCCATCGCCCATAGCCTATCGCTTCTAGCCTTGACCTATGTTTGAGATGCTCTCATACGATTTCATGCAGCGCTCCCTCTTGGCTGCAGTGCTGGTCGGCGCCATGTGCTCCGTGATTGGCGTGTTCGTCGTCCTCCGCGGGCTGGCCTTCGTCGGGGCCGGGACGGCGCACGCGGCCTTTGCCGGGGTGGCGCTGGCCTACCTGGTCGGGCTCCCGCCGCTCCCGCTGGCGATCGGGTTCGGGTTGGCCACGGTCTGGCTGACGGGGGTGATGGAGGAAAAAGGCCGGATGAAGCTGGATGTCTCGATCGGCATTCTCTACACCGCGACGATGGCGCTCGCTATTCTCTTCATCGGGCTCATGAAAGGTTATAACGCCGAGGTCTACGGCTACCTCTTCGGGAGCGTGCTGTCCGTTACGCCGGAGGAATTGGGAATCATCCTGGCCTTGAGTCTCCTGGTGTTGGCGGCCATCCTCGCCTTTTCCAAAGAGCTGTACTTCATCGCCTTTGACCAGGAAATGGCCGAAGCCTCGGGGGTGCCGGCCCGGCGGATCTTTTACCTGTTGCTGACACTGGTGGCGCTCACGGTAGTGGTGTCCTTGAAAACGGTGGGGGCCATTCTCGTCTTCGCGATGGTATTGATTCCGGCCTCCACAGCCTACCAGCTCACCCACAGCCTCTCCCACATGACCGCCTATTCGGTGGGCATCGGAATCTTCTGCGCGACCGGCGGGGTGATGCTCTCCTACTTCTGGGACCTACCAGCCAGCCCCGCGATCGTGCTCCTGGCCAC